>NZ_DBEXAY010000255.1:0-7649 GCF_048170485.1 Victivallis sp.
TGAAATATACCGATGAACAACGTTTTCAGGCGAGGAACCGTTTTTTTCAGGGCGAGACGATTCCGGAGATTTCGGCGGCACTCAACATTGAGCGCCGCACGCTTTACAACTGGCGCGACGCGGAGAACTGGAGCATTGCCCGGCCGGACGATCCGGAGATTCTGATCCGGCGGCGGATCGGCTGCCTGATCCAGCGCGAAAGCAAGACGGAAAACGAACTGAAGGAGCTGTCGAACCTGCTCGGCCACCTGGAAGCGCTGGAACGTCTCCGGCTGCGTTACACTCCCCCGCCGGATTCCTCCGGAACCGCCGGCGGCGACGGAACAGGACGGGAACGGAACCGGAAGCAGCGAAAACCCCGGAAAAACGATTTTACCGGGATCGATGTTGATGATCTCATGGAGAAATTCCGTGACGGCCTTTTCGAGTATCAGCTTGATCTCTGGGAGCACCGGCACGAGCGGAACCGCAATATATTGAAAAGCCGCCAGATCGGCTTGACATTCTATTTCGCCCGGGAGGCGTTTTGCGACGCGCTGCAGACCGGGCGCAATAAAATATTTCTCTCGGCATCGCGCGCGCAGGCGGATGTTTTCCGGGGCTACATCAAATCGTTTGCGCGGGAATGGTTCGATGTGGAGCTCTTCGGGAAGGACACCATCGAACTGCAAACGCCGAACGGAACCGCTACGCTCTACTTTCTTTCGACAAACAGCAGCACGGCGCAGAGTTACCACGGCGACGTGTATGTCGACGAATATTTCTGGATCCCGAAGTTCGACGTTCTGAAAAAAGTCGCCTCGGCGATGGCCAGCCAGAAGAAGTGGACGAAAACCTATTTTTCCACTCCGTCGGCAAAGAGCCATTCCGGTTATCCCTTCTGGAGCGGGGACGAATACAACGAGCGAAACAAACGCAAGGATCAGGCGGTGGAGATTTTTCCGGGGCGCGCGGAACTGCGCGCCGACGGCCGGATCTGCCCGGACGGGCAATGGCGGCGGATCATCACGCTTGACGACGCCGAGCGCCAGGGCTGCAATTTGTTCGACCGGAAACAACTCATGCTGGAGTATTCGGAGGACGAGTTCCGGCAGCTCTTCGACTGTGTTTTCGTCGACGACGGCCAGAGCTGTTTCAAATTCTCCGAGCTGGAAAAATGCCTGGCGGATTCTTCAAGCTGGAAATGGTTCCACCCGGAGAGGCAACGTCCGTACTCCGGGCCGGTCTGGATCGGTTACGATCCGTCCCGCGTGCGTGACGGTGCCTGTATCGTGGTACTGGCTGCGCCGACCACCTTCCGCGGGAAATTCTTCGTTCTGGAAAAAATCAGTTTGCGGAACTGTGCCTGGGAATTTCAGGCCGGCACCATCCGCGATCTGTGCAGAAGATACAACGTCGAGCACATCGGCATTGACATCACCGGCCCGGGAAGCGGAGTTTTCGAACAGGTGCAGCGGTTCTTCCCGGCAGCGGAGGCGATCAATTACACGCTTGACATCAAGGCGAAGCTGGTATTGAAAGCGCAGCAGGTGATTGCGTCGGAGCGCCTGGCCTGGGATTCCTCCTACTCCGATATCGCGGCGGGATTCCTGCTGATCCGCCGCGTTACCACGCAAAATGCGAACATCACCTATGTTGCGGATCGCTCCGATCTCACCGGACACGCTGACGCCGCCTGGGCGATCATGCACGCATTGATTCACGAGGATCTGATCCTTCCCGATGAAGAGGAACCCGCATCATACGTTGTATAAATACAACATATTGCGTTTTCATACTTGAAAAAACGGTTAATACTACTATATTTAGTACAATCGGGGAGGTTATTTTCATGCGGGTAAAGTGTCGCTACTGTCACAGGAAGGCAATCATCACGCACAGCGTGGAATTGTCGGACCAGGTTACGGAATTGTACGTCTCCTGCAGCAATCCGAACTGTGGAGCGCGAACGGTGGTACGGCTGTTTTACGCGCACACCATCACCCCGCCGGCGGAAACATTGTTGAACTCACTGCATGAACAGATCGCCGAAATGGATCCGGGGACGCGCCGCGAACTGTTCCGCCCGTACAAAGACGAACTGCCCCTCTTCGCTCCGTAAAAACAAAAAGCCGGGGATTTCTCCCCGGCCATAAATCAGCCATAATCAGCTGGATATTCACGCCATAGCAGGCTGCGGCTGTGCGACCGGCTGAATTTTAACCTGCTCAAGCCGTTGACGCGCCTCGAACAGATCGCAGGCATTTTGCAAATTCAACCACATATCAGCGTCCGTATTCGGTAATGCCATGGCGAATCGAACCGCCATCTCCGGAGTAATGCCGCGGTGTCCGTTGACAATAGCCGAAACGGTTTTCCGGGAAATCCCGATCCGGTCGGCAAACTCGGAAATTCCAATATTCAGCGTATCCAGGTACAGCTCCTTTAAAATTTCGCCGGGATGGGTCGGCTTTCGCGTTCGTTTCAACATCGCTCTCACCTCCATTAGTGATAATCAATATATTCGACCTGGCTGGCGTTTCCATTCCGAAAAGTAAAACAGATCCGCCAGTTCCCCGACACGGAAACCGCATAGCGGTCGGCGGTCGGCGGCTGCAGTTTATGAAATCCGGAACCGGGGAAATTCATATTTTCCGCGGAGACCGCAGCATCCAGCAGGTCGAGAATCCGAGCCACTCGCTTATGGTACGCCACCGGCGGGATTTTTCCTCTTCCTGTCAAGAAAAATTTTTCCAGCTCTTTCTGTTTGAATGATTCAATCATGACGTAACCTTTTCGTTCACATTTACAATGTAACCTGATTGTTCACATTTTCAACATCGGAAGTAAAAAAAATCATTCTTTCGATCTTTTCCCGTTATTGGACACGGGCTATTCCCCCCTGGCCTCATTCAGATAATCAATCGCCTCCTCAACGCTGGAAACGGCGCTTTCAAGATTGTCGATCGCGGACATCATCAATTCGCCGCGATTTCCAGTCTGGATGGTTTCCGGCAGGTTGTCGTATGCGGTCTGTTCATCATCCGTCAAGGATTCAATATCCGATTTGAGAACGTCGAGCTGTTCGATCAGACTATCGATTTTTTCGCGTCTTGTTCTGTTCATATTCCGGTCCTTCCGTGCCTGTTGTTCGCATTCAAAACACAAATCAAGCAAAGTCATTTTCGTTGTTGTTCTGATTGATTCCGACCATCAGCCGCGGCCGATGGACAACAGTTTTTCGGCAAGTTCTTCCCCGCGCGACGTCACAGACAGCGATCGCTTGCGGCGGTCGGCCAGATTGTGGTCATCGGCAATCAGGCCGTAAGCGGCGCTGTTCCGGCCTTTCCGGCCCTTTCCCAGGAGCGCGATTTTCTGCTGCGTGTACCGATGATCGAGCCGCAGCATTTCCGCCAGATCCGCGATACTGTATCCCGGCGTCTCGTAGACCTGCAGCAGAATCCGGACCATCGCCAGATCCAGATCGGGAAAACGCCCCGCCAGTTCATCGATCAGTCGCATTGGCCGGCCTCCCAATTTTGAAACAGGTCCGGCTCACCGGCGCGGAACGTCAGACAACGCACGGCCCGATGTGTCAACCGGGAAAAAACGTTTTTTTTCTTGATGAATAAGTACCGAAACGAAAACGGAAGAAGTTCGGCCAGTTCCAAAACCGGCAGAAAGCAACCCTCTTCCGCCGCCGCTTTTTCACATTCATCCAGCCGCAGCGCGATCACCCCCGTTTTCCGGGAGTGGTTCAGCTTTTCCGCGTGCGCCTCGTAGAAATTCCAGAAACGCTCCAACAGCCGGAGGCCATCGGCGGTCAACCTCCTCGGCCTGGTTCCGCGCCGTCCGACCGGTTCCGGATCTCCGCGTTCAATCCGCAGCGCCGCCACCAGAAGCTGCGCCCGCTGCAGCATGGTCATGCGCTCGTAGACGGCGGCCAGCGCAGGACGAATCAGATCAGGTTCAACAGGGTTGTTTTTCTCCATTTTTTTCGTCTCCTATGTTTAAATTGCAGGGCCGGGAGGGCCAAAATCCTGAAATATCGTAATATTTTCCGATTTTGAGGGGAAAACGGCGCGAATATTTTGCGAATACGTTGAAATACTCCTTGTAATAAACGCAATTTTGAGGGGAAAACGTATTACAATCCATTTCCGGGGAAAATTGTAATTAATTGCAATGCTATTACAACGATATTTCAACCTGTTTAACCTCAATATTACAATATTCGCCAAAACAGGCCTTTTTCACCGTTGTATTTTCCGAAAATCGGCAAAAAAAACATAAACCGTTTTCATTCAGACTGTTCCTTCAAAAATACGTAACAGCGGATCGTCCGGTTCTGAATCCTCGAGAGAACCGCTTTTTTCTCCAGAAATTTGCAGGTCCGGCTGTTCGGAAAAAGGGCCCTCAACTCCTGTTCCGAAGGGACCTCAAGAAAGAACTTTTTGCACTGGGCGGTGTACTCCGAAAACTGGATCGCAAGAAATTTCGGATTGCGGGAGTGGTTCAAGGGCTCCGGATCGCCGCTCGGCCTCGTCAAAGCATGGTTGATATAGTCGACGTTGCTCCAGAAGGTCTCCAGCATCGGATGCTCGCCGGAAAGCCGTTTCTGTTTCGCCTGAGCACGTTCCCATAATAAATCGACGGCTTTGGCCGTGGATTCTTTAAACTCCGGCTCCGATCCATACAGCAGCGACAGCGTCCGGATCCATCCGGCCACCTGGGCGTGACACTTCAGCACACGGTCATCCTTTACCGTTCCATCGGCGTTGCGACGGGCGAACTCCATCCGGGCCGTCTTGTAATTTCCCAGATAGGCGTCCCAGAACTCCGGCTCCCGGGAGAGCACCGCATGCAGATAACCGCCGAGTTCCGCCGCGGTGAATTGTTCGAACTTCTCCGCCAGCAACCGCGTCTCCGGGGTGAAATGTTCCTTCGTGCAGCGGCAGGAAACAAACCGGCTCAGCAGGGCGCCGTCCTCGGTTCCGGCGATTTCGTTGTTCTGGCTCACCAGCAGACCGCCACGGAAGATATCCTGTCGAAGCTCCAGGCCATTCGTGAAGGCCGCGACTGTGCGCGTCGGCGCGCCGAAGTTGTAAAACTCTTTCAGGCGGTTGAAGTTGAATCCTTTTGAATTGCCTTTTTCGCCCATCACGCCATCCGCTTCCAGCAGCACGATCGGCAGATTTGAGTATTGCGCCATCAATCGGAAAAATCCGACGTCGGAATTCTTGTTCGGGTCAAGCCCCTCCTGATCCCGGGTCACGCCGGTCATTTTCCACAGCAGCCGGAGCAGCGTCGACTTGCCGGCTCCCCGCTCACCGGTGAACTCCATGAAACACCATGACGCCTGACGCTTCCTCAACTGCTCCGCGAACAGCGTCCCCGTCCACCAGCCCAGCAGAATCAGTCCGTTCGGCCCGAACACCTTGACAAAGTCGGCAAAGAAATGTTCCGGAAGTTGACCGATCCGTTCCCGGTCAATCAGTTCGAGGGTTTTGTGAGTGGTTTTCAGACAGGTTCCGTTGAAGTCAAAATAGCCGTAGTCGTTGACCTCCTGATATTCGCCGTGGCGATATGCGAATTCCGGAAAGGCGTATATTTCCGTCCCGTGCTCATAGCCGGAATAGGGAATCACCGATACCTCCCGCTGGCCGGATTCCGCCCAGCGGCCGCGCAGGATTTCCAGATCCAGATTATTGCCGGTAAACGCGTAATAGACCGATGATTTCAGAAGTTCCGTATTGAAGGCATCGGCACTGCGCAGACTGTGCCCTTCGAGTTCCATCAGGCGCGGCGTTTTCCGGTGATCGGAAAAAGTGATGTGAAAAACCGCGCTGCGCCGGCCGGTTTCCCGTTCGTGCTGCGTATATACCGCCCGCGGATTGCATTCGCAGATTTTATCGATCTCCGAACAGTCGCGGAACTTCGATTGTTCGTGTTTGCACAGCTCGTCGCTCAGGTCGAAGCGCCCTGTCCGCGGATAGTTCGGCAACGTTTTTTCTGTTCCGGAAATTTTGCAGCGGTACAAAGCCCCCTGAAAATCGAATACCAGATAGTTCAACTTTCTGCCGCTCCAGAGATAAAACGCATACTCTCCGGCCGTGGCGGCCATGGCCATGAAGCCGCGCCGGATGCTTTGCTGCAGATAGTGGTCATCAAGTCGCCCCGCCCGGTACAGATCATCCCAGTCGCCGTCATCCGGAGCGGGAGACGCGACAAAGACGGTTTCGTGCATCTCCTTCAATTCAGAATGGAACTTTCTGCTGTTCAGCTCCCCGGCCCGGTCGGCATCCAGCGCAATGATCCAGCGGATCTTCTTCCCCGCATTGGCCTTGATGATACTGCGCGGCAAATTGATCGCCGAAAGGCCGGAAATCGATTTTTTCCCGATGTGCAGAAACGCCATCGATTTAAAAATCCCCTCCGTGATCCAGATCGTGTCACCCGTGTCGAACGTCATCCCCGGAGGAATCCAGCCGGTATCCTTGTAGGAGCCGAAAATCTTCGCCTTTTTGCCATCATTGGCCTTGACGCCTTCGGCATCGATCACCCGTTTCCAGACCACATCCGGCCCGATGGAGACCTCCACCGCGGGGAAATATCGATCGACGGCCTCCACATAGACCGCCCCCTGGTGATACATGCCGCGGATCTTCGCCAGGTCGAAGCCGCGGATGTCCCTCATATAAGCGTCGGCGGTCGCGTTCGGATTCTCCCGGCTCGGTTTGATCCGGCTGGAAAGCGATTCAAAGAGATCGCGGTAGAGATCCCGCGTCGAAGCGGACCAGCCGCATTTATTCAGCCGGTCGCAGCTCACCCGGTAGGGTTCGGTCAGTTTGATATAGCAGGTCTTTTTTCCGCAGTTCGGACACACGCCCTGCCGCAGAAAATCCCCCTCGCGCCGAAACTCGAACCGGCTGTCGGCAAGCAGAGCACGGCGAATTGATTCAGTCATTTCATCGGAATAAGCGTGGTTCATCGGGCACCTCCGCGGCGGTTGTTCCAATAACTTTGATGGGCTTGGTCAATCGTCTCTTTTTCGGCTTGAGAAGGGCAATTCCCCTGCAGATGGCAGACCGCGCTGTCCATGCAGTATTCCGCATTGGGGCAAAGGCCGCCGAGCAGGGCGTCGCCGACGCATCGATGCAGTTCGACGACAAGCGTTTCGAATTCGTTCATCCAGCCGACGCCCAGTATTTTTTCAAGTTCCTTTTGATCGGCGGGGGCCTTGAGTTCCCGCTCAAGCAAACAGAGCAGTCCTCCAAGTTGCAGCAGACGGTGGCGGATCGCGCCGGAATCGGCGCACGGCGGAAGCTGGACACACTTGTCCTTCATGCTTGACCTCCTAGTTGTTAGGTCGTTTGATTTTCGCCCCTCTCCGGTTTCCACGCCGGAAATAAAAAGGGCCCGCAGGGGTGGAAACGTGCAACTAGTCACGCCCGGCTTACACCGGCCCTGCAGGCCCAAAATACAATGGGTCTGTAAATGATTACGGGAGTCCGCCGTATTGACGGTACGACTGCCGCTAGTTGCATGGGGTTCCACGCCCATGTTTTTACAATAGACGGCTTTTATCGCAGTTTCAAGCGGCGTATTTGAAAATTGTTTCATTTTTCGTGAGATTCCTTCTTGAAGTTTATAGCCAATTGGCTATATTG
>NZ_DBEXAY010000256.1:0-5501 GCF_048170485.1 Victivallis sp.
CGCCGAAGGCGGCGGAGGCGGCGGCGGAGTTCGCCGCCGTCTGCGGGAAGTACCGCAAGGAGTTTGAAGAGCCCGGCAACCTTGCCGGAAAGATCACCGCCTATCTCCGGGAGATCGGCTACACCGATGGGTTGCAGCGCATCTACAAGGATCTCAAGGACGCGATGAAGCGGCGCGAGAACCTCGACGAATTCATCAACGCGATCGCGCAGTACGAGACCCGGCAGGCGGAACCGGCGACCTTGCTCGCCTATCTGGAGAATCTGGCACTGCTCGAAGAGAACGACCGGGTCGAGGAGGACTCCCCCGACGCCGACGCGGTGACGCTCACGACGGTCCACGCCTCGAAGGGGCTGGAGTTCCCGGTGGTGTTCGTCATCGCGATGGAGCGGAACATCTTCCCGCACGAGCGGGCGCTGGAGGAGGGGTCGGCCGACGAGGAGCTCCGGCTCTTCTACGTGGCGATCACCCGCGCCCGGCGGCAGCTCTATCTCCTGCGGGCGAAGGAGCGGATGCAGCGCGGCATCTCGAAACCGGCGCTGCCCTCGCCCTTCCTCGCCTGCCTGACCGAGGATCTGGCGGAGCACCCGGCGCCGGATGAGCTGGTGAAGCCCGCGAGCGACGACGCGGTGCGTGCGGCGTTCGCGAACATCTTCCGGATTCTTCACGAGAAGTAGTCCGCCTCCATCCCGGCGGACAGAAGGAGAGGAGTTCATGCCGGAGAGAACCCGCCTGAAAATCCAGTGGAACCCGCCGGTGTTCGGCTGTGAGGAGTTCTATGCGGCGCGGAAGTACTTCCGCAATCCGGCGGTGCCGGTGCGGGTGTTTCGCGCGGGGCATGCCGGGACGGTGATGCACGCCCATGATTTCATGGAACTTGCGCTGGTGACCAGCGGTTCCGCCCGGTACGAATTCTGTTCCGCCGCCGGTGTCCGGCGCGGCTGTGAACTGATGGCAGGCGACCTGATCGGTCTCGCTCCCGGCGACCGCCACTGCTATTCGGAGGGAGAGGCGTTCACCCTCTGCAACATCCTGTTTCAGCCGGAGTTTCTCGGCGGGAGCTGGCCGGAACTTGCGGAACTCGCGGGGATGAAGCGGCTCCTTCGCGGAGAGTCGATCCACCTGAATCCGGCGCGGCAGGCGGAGGCGGCCGCACTGCTCGACCGCATCAACGACGAGATGTGGCACGCGCCGGTCGCAATGGAACTGGCGGTCCGTTCGCTGCTGACCGGCTTTCTGCTGCTGGCCGGGCGGAGCGGGGAGGCCGCCCCCGCCTCCACCGTCGCGGAGACCGAGACGCGCGACGGCGTCTCCCGGGCGATCGTCTATATGGAACAGCATTTCGCCCGGCGGATTGAACTTGCCCGGCTCGCCGAATGCGCCCGGCTCAGCCCCACCTACTTCTGCAGTTCGTTCCACGCCGCAACCGGCATGACGCCGTGGGAGTACCTGATCCGCCTCCGGCTGGAGAAGGCCAAACAGCTGCTGCGCAACAGCGATTTCACCGTTTCGGAGATTGCGCAGCGCACCGGATTCTGCGATGCGAGCTACCTCACGCGGCTCTTCCGCCGCCACGAGAAGATGACGCCGCGCCGCTACGCCGAACGCGGGAGGGAGTGGGAAACTCCGCCGCGTTGTCCGCCCGGAGCGGAAGAGAAGCCGAATTCGTAAGATCGTGATAGAAAAAAGTAATCCGGTTATACCTCCTTTCCCGATTTCGTGGTATAATAGCGGGAAACGGAACGGAGGTTTTTCCATGCAGCAGAAACGTATCGATGTCGGATGCTACTATTTCCCGAACTACCACTGCAACGACGGGCGGAACGCCCAGGTGCACGGCCCCGGCTGGAGCGAGTGGGAGCTGGTGAAGCAGGCGCTTCCCCGCTTTGAGGGGCACCATCAGCCGCTCCGGCCGCTGTGGGGATATGTCGATGAATCGCTCCCGGAGGTCATGGAGCGGAAGATCGCCGCCGCCGCCGACCACGGCATCGACTACTTCATCTTCGACTACTACTATTACGACGACGGAACCTTTCTGGAGAACTGCCTCAATCAGGGATTCCTCCCGGCGCGGAACGTCGACCGGATCAAGTTCTGCCTGATGTGGGCCAATCACAACTGGATGGACATCCATCCGTGCAGCCGCTCCAACCGCAAACTGCTCTATCCCGGCACGGTGACGCGGGAGACCTTCCGCCGGCTCGGCGCCCATCTCATCGACCGGTTCTTCTCCCACCCCTCCTACTACTGCATCGACGGCGCGCCGGTCTTCTCGATCTACGACCTCGGTTCGCTGCTGCGCAGTTTCGGCGGGGTGCAGGAGACGAGGGCGATGCTCGACGAACTGCGTGCGATGGTCCGCGCCGCCGGCTTCCCCGGCCTGCACCTCAACGCGGTGATCTGGGGGCGGCCGATCCTGCCCGGCGAGGAGAAGCTCATTCAGCTGCCCGAACTGGTGCGGCAGCTCGGGTTTGACTCCGCCACCAGTTACGTCTGGGTTCACCACGTCGGTCTGGAACAGCGCGAGACCCCCTACCGGTCGGTCTTCGAGCGCTATCTGGAGTTCTGGGATAGCGTGCTCGAGGAGTACGATCTGCCCTATTTCCCCAACGTCACCGTCGGCTGGGACTCCTCCCCCCGCACCATCATGAGCGAAGTGTGGGAGCCGGTCGGCTATCCTTACGGCAATCTGATGGGGGACAACACCCCTGCCAACTTCGAAGCCGCCCTCCGGGAGGTCCGGCGCCGTCTGGAAAACAGTCCGGTCCGGACCTTCAACATCAACTGCTGGAACGAGTGGACCGAAGGGAGCATGCTCGAACCCGAGGCCCGTTACGGATACGGCTACCTCGAGGCGGTCAAGCGGACCTTCCCGCGCTGACGGACGCGGTGTTCGACGGCCCCCTTCCTCTTCAGAAGTCGAAGGGGGATTTTTTGCGCTCCTCGACCATCGCGCGCAGCTTCTCCTTGAGCTCGCCGGTGTCGCCCGCCGCCGCGGAGACCGGCACGATCGGAATCGTCTCGTCGGCGAATTCCGCGCGCAGAAGTTCGAGATTCTCCGCCGCGCCGGGCAGATCCATCTTGTTGGCCACGATGAGAGCCGGCCGCCGGGAAAGTCC
Organism: Victivallis sp.; assembly: GCF_048170485.1. Classification (NCBI taxonomy): domain Bacteria; kingdom Pseudomonadati; phylum Lentisphaerota; class Lentisphaeria; order Victivallales; family Victivallaceae; genus Victivallis; species Victivallis sp. The sequence goes on from NZ_DBEXAY010000256.1 coordinate 3,120, forward strand.
CTTCATGTAGAGCTCCAGCTCGGTGCGGAGGTGACGCAGATCCTCCCACGGCAGCCGCCCGTCGGTCCCGGCCATGTCGAGAACGAAGGCGAGCACGACCGTCCGCTCAATGTGCTTGAGGAAGGCGTGCCCCAGCCCGACGTTTTCGTGCGCGCCGTCGATCAGCCCCGGAATGTCCGCCACCGTGATCCGCGCATAATCGGGGTACTCCACCACGCCGACCATCGGATGCAGTGTGGTGAAGGGGTAGGGCGCCACCTTGGGCCGCGCCGCGGAAATCGCACGCAACAGCGTCGACTTGCCCGCGTTGGGGTAGCCCACCAGCCCGACGTCGGCGATGGTCTTGAGTTCGAGCAGAAGTTCGCGCTCTTCGCCCGGTTCGCCCGGCTCCCACTCGCGCGGCGCCCGGTTGGTCCGGGTGACGAAGCGCGGATTGCCCCGGCCGCCCCGGCCGCCGGCCGCGACGATCACCTGTTTGCCGTTCTGCTCCATATCGCAGAGAATCTCCCCGGTGGCGCGGTCGGTGACCACGGTGCCGACCGGAACTTTGAGGATTACGTCCGGCGCCTTGCGCCCGTGCATGTTGGAGCCTTTCCCGCCCGGGCCGTTCTGCGCCTGGTAGTGGCGGTTGTAGATGAGTCCGACGAGGCTCTGTTCGCTGTTGGTCGCCTCGAGGATGACGTTGCCGCCGGCACCGCCGTCGCCGCCGTCCGGACCGCCGCGCGGCACAAATTTTTCACGGTGAAAGCTGCAGCAGCCGTTGCCGCCGTCGCCGGCTTTGACCGTGATGATCGCTTTATCCACAAACATGGTTTCTCCTCCGGATTTCCACTGAATTGTCAGAGGTAATGTACCGCCGGGGCGGAATTTTACAAGTTACAGATACGAAAAAGCCCCGGGAAAGAGCTTTCCGGGGCTTTTGCCGCAGCTTCGCTTCTGCGAACCGCTTACTCGGCGGAGCAGGGGACGACGCTGACCTTGCGCTGTTCCTTGCGGAACTCGACCGTGCCGTCGCAGAGGGCGAACAGCGTGAAATCGCGGCCGCAGCCGACGTTGTTGCCCGGACGGAACCGGGTGCCGCGTTGCCGGACGATGATCGAACCGGCGGTCACTTCCTCGCCGCCGAACGCTTTGATACCAAGAAATTTCGGTTTGCTGTCGCGGCCGTTGCGGCTGCTGGATTGTCCTTTTTTGTGTGCCATGATTCGGAATCCCGGGTTATATTAAGTTTTGATACAGTTTTCTTAAATCGATGATCGACGAATCTTTAACATAATCCACTTTTTTCTTTTTTCAAGCGCTGGATCGTAAATATTTGCATTTTAGGAAAAATTCCCGGTCAAACGCGGGGAAATCAGCCGAATGCCACCAGAAACAGTCCGGCGACAATCAATGCCGTCCCGACTATTTTCGGCAGCGGGCAGCGTTCATGAAGCAGGAACACCCCGGCAAATACGCCGATCGGCAGACTCAGCTGGCGGAAGGCTTGAATATAGGTGACGCTGGTGACAAACTGCATCGCGGCCAGAATCAGCGCGTAAGCGGTGGTGGAAGCAATTCCGGTGAACATCGGTGCGGGAGTCCGCAGAAACAGCCGTTTGAACTCCTCCCGTTCCGCCGGATGCAGCAGGACAAACCCGGAGAGCGCGAGAACAATGCCCGATTCAATACAGAACAGATAAGAGAAGGTGAGTTGCCAGTCGGTCCGTCCCGCATACGAGTGCAGAATCTCCATCGCGACGCTGTCACAGACCGTGTAGCCGGTGGTTCCTGCGGCGATCAGCAGGATGAACACGATGGCCTGGTTGCAGTAGACCGATGGACGGAGGTCGCGAAATTGCTTCTGCGGCAGCAGCAGGCAGCCGAGAAAGAGAATGCCCATGCCGGTCAGCGCGATTTTTCCCGGCGTGGTGCCGAGCCCCAGCAGCAGGGTGACTGCGGCGACCAGCAGGACCGGCATCGCCCGCCCCATCGGATAGGCGATCGAAATATCGCAGCTCCGGTACGCATGGGCCAGACCGATCAGATAGAGCGCCTCAAAGAGAATGCTGACCGTCAGCAGCAGGGAGAATTTCAGCGGCAGGAGCGTGAAGTCGATTCGGAATCCTCCGGCACAGCAGAGGCAGACCACCGCCGCCGTCGAAGAGGAGAGCAGATAGAACGCCGCCGACGGATTGCTTCGTTTGCTCAGGATGTTCCACCCGGCATGGAGAATTGCCGAGGCAAGCACGAGAAAGAAGGCGATGAGTGTCACAGAATCCGCCTCCTGCCGGAGAATATGGCGCAGATGTCACTTTTTTCGACATGGCGGAACGGGGCGGACCATGCCGGTTTTATTCCGGTTGCCGCGTCCGGAACCGCGGCGGCTACTGCGGCTGTTTT
>NZ_DBEXAY010000257.1:0-13192 GCF_048170485.1 Victivallis sp.
TTCCTGTTTAAAATAAAAGATTTAACGTGCTTTTTTGTGTTTTTTCATCTATCACATGAAATCACAATAAACAGCCACTCCAACGTTCCGGAAATCGTTTATAATAGCAACGAAGCGGCAAGGTGCCGCCGCCGGATAACGAGACGTGCGGCCTTTCCGGCCTTCTTGTCCCGCCGGGGGGGATTCCCCCGGGCCCCCGGCCCGCAGTCGAAGGGCAAGCAACTTTTGGAGAAGAATCATGGCGCAGCTTTTGCTGACAGACTGGCTGACGATCTGCACCGCCGGGCCGACGGTTGACGGGCGGACGATTGAGGAAAAATGGTTGACCGAAGCCGCGAAAAACTACGATCGCGAAGAATATCCTGCTTTCGTCAACTGCGAACACTACTACGGCAACCTGGGGACGGTCTGGGAGCTGCGGACCGAACGCGACAAAAAATCGCGGCTCTGTCTGCAGGCAAGGATCCGCGTCAACAAGTATTTTCTGCAGCAGAACGCGGAGGGGATCCGCCTCTGCTACTCCGCGGAGTTTCTGCACAATTTCGCGGAAACCGGTGAAACCTATCTGGTCGGACTGGCCACGACGGACACCCCGGCCAGCCTCGGCACCACCGAAACCCATTTCAAACGACGGGAAAAGGATCTCGTTCGCGCGGATGCGGTCGAATTTGAAAAAATCGAACTGTCCAGGAATGACGATCCCGGACTTTATGAAGCCGTGAAATCCGTTTTCAAGGAATTTTTTACCCCTAAACGACAGGAGATGATCGAAATGACGAAAGAAGAGTTTGCGGATGCGATGAAGCCGCTCCAGGAGGCGCTCGCGGAGCTTTCCGGCAAAGTCGAGAAGCTGAACGGCCACGGAAATAAACCGGATGGCGAACAGAAGACGGAGCCGGAGAAGCCCGCCGACAAGACCGCCGAGGCGCTCGCGGAGCTTTCCGGCAAGGTCGAGAAAATCGCCGAAACCCTGAACAGCCTCACTCGGGAAATCCCTCCGAAAACCAATGCGGCCACCGCCGGAACCGGCGAGGCTGATTCCGAAGATCTGATTTAAGGAGCACGTGCAATGAATTTTCTGAGCAAAGATCGTTTCGAAGCCCTGCAGACCAGGCTGGCGAAATCCTACAATGTCCGCACCGTGAGCGAGATGTTCAATGTTGATGTGCCGAAGGCCGTCGCGCTGATTAACGCGGTTCAGCAGTCGATCGCGTTTCTGCAGACGGTGTCTGTCATCAATGTCACGGATACGAAGGGCGATATTGTGACGCTGCACGCGCCGACTTCGATCGCCGGACGCACCGACACCGGCAGCGGTACCAAAGAGCGTGTCGCGCAGGTCGTCGGGAACAAGACCGCTCGAACCTATGAAACGGCACAGACCAATTACGATATTGCGCTGCGTTATTCCGATGTCGACGCCTGGCGCCGTTTCTCCGATTATGACAGCCGGATCCTCTCGATGATCTATCACCGGATGGCGCTCGATCAGCTGCTGATCGGCTGGTACGGCAAAGCGTGTGCAAAGGACACCGACCGCGAAACCAATCCGCTGCTGCAGGATGTCAACTACGGCTGGATGTATGATCTCTACACCAACAAGCCCGAGAACTGGATCAAGGCCGATTCCGGCCAGAAGCTCAAGCTCGGCGCCGGTGGTGACTGGAACAACCTCGACCAGCTCGCCTATGAACTCCTGAGCCTGATTCCGGAGGAAAACCGTACCGGGAACGAGATGGTGCTGGTCGGCCGCCGGATCGTCGCGTGGGAATCCGGAAAGATTTTCGAGGCACACGGGCAGACCCCGAGCGAAAAGACCAAATTCTCGCTTCTCTCGAAAACCTACGGCGGACTTCCTGCGACCTCTCCGGCCTGTTTCCCCGATACCGGTGTGATGGTGACGGATCCGGCGAATCTGCAGATCTACATCCAGGAGGGGAGCCTCCGGCGGCAGCTGGTCGACAATCCGAAACGCGACCAGATCGAGCACTATCAGAGCCAGAACGAGTGTTACCGGATCAGCGATCTCGACGCTGCTGCGGCGGTCAACTACGAGGATATCGAGTTCGTTTCCAATTCGACCGGAACCGATGGCGCGGAACAGGGAGCGTAACGCATGAAAGCCTGGGAATACCATAACCGGATTGTCCGGGAACGGCGGGCGCGCGAGGCTGCGGAGGCCGTCCGCGCCGGCCAGGCCGGGACAATCGCGAAAATGGCTGACCAGACCCCGGAATTCGAGCTGCTGATGACTGCGATCGAACAGGAGTGCCGCCGGCTCTCCGAGCTGCCGCGCGGATCTGAACGGATCGAGCGTAAGCGGGCTCTGCTGCTGGAGTTCCTGCCGGTCGTCGAAAAATATGTCGTCACCGGTGAGGAATACCGGAATCCCGTTCTTACGCAGCTGATGGTGTGGGCGTTTGACGTCGGCGATATCGATCAGGCGATGCGGCTCGCCCGGGTGGCGATCGCGCAGAACCAGCCGATGCCGGAGCGCTACAAGCGCGATGTTCGGACCGCCGTCGCGGATCTCGTGATGGACTGGGTGGAATCCCGGGGAGAACAGCCGGTCGAACCCTATTTCTCGGAGGTTTACCGGGCGATTTTTCCGGAGGAACCCGACGCGATCGGCTGGCAGATCCACGATGAGATCCGGCTGAAATACGTCAAGCGTGCGATTGCCGACGCGGAGAAGAGCGGCAATCTGCAATCGGCGCTCGACCTCTGCAATTTCGCGGAGAAGATCGATCCGAAAAAGGCGCAGGTCAAAACCAGGAAGGCGAAGCTCGAAAAGGAGCTCGCAAAGCTGGCCGAAGCCGCGCGAAATGCCGGAAGGCAGTCGGATCCCGAAGAGAAGTAACTTTTCGGGGAACAGTGACCACCCCCCGCGGGCGCGGGGGATTCCGGAACAGCGCCGGGCGTCATGGGCCGCCGCGGAACGAGGCCGGAAACCCCGCCCCGCCTCTATGGGAAAGCACGGGAAAGCACGGGAAAGCACGGGAAAACACATGGCAGGTTGGCTGGATGAAAAAATGACGCCGGATAATCGGACGATTCAGCGAGGGACGTTTTTCCCGCCGGTTGAGAGTGAGACCTTTTTCCGGCAGTATCGGCCGCCGGCGGAGCTCCCGTTTGAAACGGTGATCGCGCATCTGGAAATGGCCGTGATCCAGGTCGGCCGGCAGCTTGACTTCTGGAGGCGGGAGCAGACTGCCGCGACGATGGCGGAAATTCCGGCGGAGACGGTCAACGGGCGTTCCGAGCTGCTGGTTTTGTATGAACGCGCGGTCTATTGCGAAGCGAAGGCGGAAATCCTCAAGGAGACTCTGACCGCAGACCGGCGCAAGGCGGCGGAAAACAACGCCAAAACCGGCGAGGAAACGGAAGAAAAATACCGCGAATTTTCGGCGGACGCGATCGCGCTGATCGTCGGAGACGAGCGGATACATGTGGGAAGCATTTGATGATGGAGAATATCAGATCGCGCTTCTGGGAGCTGGTGGCATTTCTGAAAGAGAGAGCCGCGGCGCGCGGCGTCCCTCCGGAAAACTTCGACGCGGAAACCGCGAAGATGGAACTTGCCTCCGGAGGGCATAATCTGACGGAAACCGGCTGGCACCTGGCGAATCTGAAATATACCGGCGCGATCCTGATCGAGCGCGTCAACCGCGCGGACGCGGTGATGCTGATGCTGCATGTCCGCGCGTGGCTGGACGATCACGACGACACCCGGGATGATTCCAAACTTCCGGATCCGGAAGTCGCTCTCGTGCCTCTCGATGCCGGCGACCTGGTCGATCTGGTGATAAGCTGCGAGTTCGTCGATCCTGTTTTCATCGTGGAAGCGGATGACGGCGAACTGGTCTGGAACGGCAGGAAATTCGCGCCGATTGATTATGACCTCTGGATTGCTGAACGAGGCCGGGTGAATCAGGCGCCGGCAGTGCCGGAGGTGTAACCGATGACGCCTGAATTGACTCTTGCCGGGCCGGATTTGCGCCGGATCGCGGACGTTGTGCTTGCGGATCTGCTGCCGCCGCGGCTGCGGCGGCTGTGGCTCTCGCGCATGGGGCGGATGGCGATTGCACAGGCGAAGAAGAATGTCCGGGAGCAGAAAACCGTTGACGGTTCGCCGATGGCTCCGCGAAAACGGCGGGATGTACGTAAGAAAATGTTAACCGGACTGGTGAAGAGCCGGTGGATCGGAATGGATCTGCCGGATGAAGATACAGCACGGGTGAAGTTTTTTCGGAATGCGGGTGTCGTTGCAAGGAAACACCAGCTCGGCGGACGGGCGGCAGGCGCGACCAGAATGGGAATCAAATACCCGAGGACGTTCGACACCTCGAAGATTCCAGCCTCGTTGAAAGGAAAGCATTTCACGCTTGAAAGCGGGAAAATCGGGTGCTCGGCAAACCAGGCGGCGATGATGATCCGGCTGGATTACATTCCGCCGTATGTGCGTCGCGGGATGCCGGCCGGAGGTGCTGATGCGGTGGAATATCTGATGCAGCACATTTCCCGGAAACTTGCGGTTTTTCTGATTGCGGAAGGCGTGAAACGGACCGGGAAGGCGAAGGTGCCGGACAATACTCCGGCGCGGCCGTTCCTCGGTCTCGATGAAGAGCAGAAAATCGCAATGGGTGATGCAATCATGGCCGGTATTTACAACCGGTTCAAGGCGAAAAATCACGAAAATTTACTCAAATAGCCGAATCGGCAAAGCAAGGAGAAAAAAATGGCAATCGGCAGCGTCACAATCGTAAAGGTCGACGGGATGCAGGGCAATTTCAACGAGGTCGAACGGGTGTTCCTTTACCTCGGAAAAATCGCGGATCCGGATCTTGCCGGACAGATCATCCCGATCGGAGGGAACACGGATCTCGATCAGGCGCTCGGCGCCGGAGAGTCGGAACTGAAAACGCAGATCGCCGCGGCCCGGCAGAATGTGCAGAGCGATCAGTTCGCCTGTTACGCGGTCGGAGTGCCGACCGATCAGGACTGGAAAGAGGTGCTCTATGCGGCGCTCGACAAGCCCGCGGATTTGAATATCGAGGCGGTGGTGCTCTGTACGCCGCTGGAAAGCAAGCTCGAGGTGCAGGAGTGCATGGCTGCTGCGTCGGAGGTCCTGGCACGGTTCGCGAAGTTTATCGCCGTGATCGGCTGCGTGACCGGGATCGATAAAAGTTCGGAAACCTGGGGCAGTTACATCACCCGGATTTCCGCCCTGGTCGACGGCGTCGCCGCCGAGCGTGTCTGCGTGGTTCCGCTGCTGCACGGGAATGATCTCGGCTGCGTGGCCGGCCGTCTCTGCAATCCGGCGGTTTCCGTTGCGGATTCCCCGATGCGCGTCGCCACCGGCGCGCTGGTCGGGCTCGGCGTGACTGAGGACGATATTGAACCGGTCGACAGCGCGGGCGCTCCGCTGACCATGACCACGATCTCCGCGCTGGCGGACGCCCGGTTCAGCGTCTGCCAGTGGTACGCCGGTTACGACGGCACCTACTGGGCGGATATGGCGACACTGGCCGCGGAGGGCAGCGATTACGCCGTCTACGAAAATCTTCGCGTCGTGGACTATTGTGCACGGCGGGTGCGGATCCTTGCCATCGCCCGGATTGCCGACCGGCGGCTGAACAACACGGCGCAGTCGATCAGTGCGAACGAAACCTATTTCATGCGCCCGCTGCGGGAGGCGTCGCGCACGGTTGTCCTGAACGGCGTCGAGCTGCCGGCAATGATCCAGCCGCCGCAGGATGGCGATATCTCGATCACCTGGATCAGCCGGACGGAGGTCTCGATCGCGATTTCCGCGCGGCCGTACAACTGCCCGAAAAAAATCACGGTCTATATGGGACTTGATCTTTCCAACGCGTAAAATTAAGGTGAAAACATGGCGACGACACAGCGTTTCAATGGACTTTCCTTCACGTTCGACCTCGGCGATTTCAAAGTCAAGGCGAAAAAATTCACGCTCGATATTACCGACAATTCGGCCGCTGCGATGCGCAACGGACGCCCGGACGGATTCGTTCAGGGCGACGTCTCCGCCTCCGGAACGATCACCGTCGACCGGATCGGACTGCGTGCATTCGTCGAGGCCGGCAAGTCGGCAGGTGCGATCCAGGAGATTCCGCCGTTCGATATCAACAGTTATGCCGAGGCCGGCGACGACAATCTGAAGATCGAGGCGTTCGGCTGCAAGGTCAAGCTGTCGAAACTTCTCGACGTTGACAAAAACAGCGCCGACGAAACCGAGTTCGAGCTCCCCTTCGAGGTGACGAGCCCCGATTTCGTGAGCATTGACGGCGTTCCCTACGTGAAACCCATCAACGAGGATTGAGGAGGAAAATACCATGCGAACCAGAGAAATCATTCTGACGGTCGGAGAAAACGACCTGAAATTCAAGGTCGACACGACCGAATACAACCGCTATCTCGATGAAATGGGAATGACGGACAAGGTTGTGCCGGCGGAGAACTTTCTCCGCCGCACCCTGGTCGACAAGGAGCAGCGGCCGCTGCTCGATGAGGCGTGTGACGACGGCCTGACACTCGAACTGGCCGGCTGCCTGGTCAAGGAGTTCCGGCCGCAGGTGGCGATCACGGTAAAAAAGTAGAGAAGCGGCTCCGGAAGCTGCAGCGGGACAAGGGCTCGCTGCGGCTGCTGGAACTCTACGCCCGGCGGTATTTCCCCGGCCGGGAACTCGATGAGGACTGCCTCGCCGAAGCCGCTTTTCTGGAGTGGGATTACTGGCGCAAAATGGGTGAAACCATCGCGAAGGTGCTCGGGGGTTAATCCCTGGTATGCGGAACCCGTTCCGTTATCCAGCCAATCAGCAGGCAGAAAACTGACGGAAACGCCAATATGCTGGCTAAAATCGGAATACGGTCAAGACGGAAAAGCCCGCATAAAAGAAAATAGATCACGATCAGAAAGCAATACCAGCGGAAAGCCTGGTTTTTTCGAAGGCGGAAAAATGGCGCAATCATCAGATAACCAATGATGATAAGTGCAACGATGCAGAAAAGAGAGCCCATGACAACCGCATTCCGTGATGATTGTAATCTTGTAATATTATAGCATTTTTTTGGAGATTTTCAAATGGCCGGCGCGCTGGAACAACTCTTTTTCACCATTACGCTTCTCGACAAGGTGAGCGGCCCGTCGAAGGGGGTTTGCGAATCATTCCGGGCAATGCAGCAGCGGGGAAAGGATGCGTTCCAGCTGATGGGGAAGGGAGCGCTGGGCGTTGCCGCCGCCGCCTCCAGTCTCAACGCATTTTCCGGACGCGGGCGGGAGTTCAACAAAGCACTCGGCGAAGTTGCCAGTCTCGATACTCCGACAGCGGAGCTGGAAAAACTCGGCCTGGCGAGTAAAAAATTTGTACAGCAGTTCGGCGGTGATGCTGCGCAGATCGCCGCGTCCGCCTACGATATTCAGTCCGCGATTCCCGGCCTGACCGAAGGCGCGCTTGCCGCGTTTACCTATCAGGGGGCGATGCTGGCCAGGGCGACCAAATCCAACGCCGCGACGATCACGAAATATCAGGGCACGCTTTACAACATTTTCGAGGCCGAAGCGAACAAAATCGGCCAGGCAAAATGGGTGGAACAGCTCGCCGGGAAAACGGCGCACGCGGTGAAGATTTTCAAAACAACCGGCGACGATATGAGCGCGGCATTTACCAATCTCGGCTCGATCGGCCAGAAGGCCGGCGTTTCTCTCGATGAACAGCTCGCCGTGCTCGGCACGCTGCAGGGAACCATGGGGGGCGCAAATGCCGGAACCGCGTACAAGGCGTTCCTGAATACGGTCGGCCGGGCGCAGTTGACCACGAAATCGGGAGAAACTCTGAAATTCACCGACGAAAGCGGCAAGCTCCTGCCGATGGTGCAGATCCTGGAGAAGATCCGCGAAGCGGTCGGCCCCGGACAGCTGAAACTCGCCGACCAGACGAAGCTGATGCAGGCATTCGGCGACGAGGGCGGCAAGGCGGTGCTGAATCTGCTCGACAAAACCGAGAGCCTGAAGGGCTCGATCGGAGATCTGCAGAAAATTCAGGATTCATCCGGCACGGCCCGGATGGCCGCCGCGATGGTCGACCCGATGGATCAGTTCAAATCGTCTCTCGACGTGGTGCGGATCACGCTGGGGCAGGGGGTGCTTCCTGCTGTCAATCTGTTCCTCAATGCGCTTTCCGGAGTTCTGCGCGTGGTCAACTGGTTTCTGGAATACATTCCCGGATTGAAGTACCTTGTCGGGGGTGTCGTAATTGCAATTGCCGCGCTGACCGGCGCGATGTCGACATTTTACATCGTCATCGGTGGGAAAAAACTCATTGCCGCATTCTGGAAGGAATTACAAATCGTCTATGCCTGGTGTCTCAAAAACTCCGCGGCGACGCATTCGATGACATTTGCGCAGCGGTTGAACGCAATCGGGCAGATGTTCTGGACAAAGACGGTCGGCGGCTCGATCATCGCGTCGAAACTGGCGGCCGCGGCACAGTGGTTGTATACGACCAGCCTGAAATCCGGCGCGTTCTGGCAAAAGCTCGGCGCCCTGTATTCGACAACACTCGCAATCTGTACCGGCCGCTATACGCTGCAGACTGCGCTTGCCACCACTGCGACCGGCGGGCTCTCTGCGGCGCAGCTCGGGCTGATTCTCAAACAGAAAGCGCTCGTCCTCTGGACTGGGTTGACCAGGGCCGCGACAATCGGCCTCAATATCGCGATGGCGGCGCTGAAACTCGTGATGCTGGCCGGAGTGGTCCCTGCGGCAATCGCCGCCGGCGCCGGGATCCTTGCAATGAAAATCCCGATGCTGCTCGCCTCCGCCGCCGGTTGGCTCCTGTCTGGCGGATTCACGGCCGCCGCGTCCGCGACCTGGGCGTTTGCCGCGGCTCTTCTGGCATGTCCGGTTACCTGGATTGTGATCGGGATTGCCGCGATCGTTGCCGCGGTGGCCGCGTTGATCTATTACTGGGATGATGTCGTCGAGGCGCTGAAAAACGTATGGGAATGGTTCCGGATGGTCTGCCCGAACATCGCCGGATTGATCGAAAATCTCGCGGCTGGATTCACCGCGATCGGCAATCTCATCGGCGGTGTCTGGCGCAGTATCACGGAGGCCGGCAACGGCTTCTACAACTGGCTCGGCGGAAAACTGCTGCCGCTGGTGCAGTTCTTTTCCGACGTATTCGCGGGAGCCGGGAATATCGCGGCGGCGATCTGGGGGGGAATCCAGTCGGCGCTTTCCAGCGTCGACGGCTGGATCGGCTCGATCCTGCGCGGGCTTTCGAAAATTCCCGGTCTGGGGGGCCTGGCACCGCAGACGGAGAGCGGAGCAACTCCGGTTGCCGCGTCCACCGTCGCGAAGTTGTCGGAGCCGGTGATTCAAGACGTTGTAAAAACACGGGATTACGACGTTCCGGCCGGAGGAATCCGGAACAGTACAGTCAACAACAACCGGAACTACAATGTTGAAGTTTATGCGCCGAACGGCCTCAGCCCGGCACAGCTCGAAGAGTATTTGATTCTGCAGGGGGCGTAATGGCAACGTATACGGATATCCTGATTCAGAATGACGATATCGCCATCGACGGCGACAATCAGGCGGTCATCATCGAGGATCGCGCGGTGATCCTGCAGGATCTCGTGCACGCGATCCGGGAAAGCGGCTATCTGGTCGAAATGATCGCGGAACGCGGCGCGGAACGGCGCGGACTGCTCCGGAATAAAATCATCGATCTGGTGGAAGAAGATACCAGGATCGTCCCGGGGACTGCAAAGTTCACCGGATCCGGCGGAGAGTGGACCCTGTTCGCAGACACGTATGAATTCGGGCCGATACAAAGTCCGGTTTGGATAAATTGAGGGAAACATGGATCTGGAAAACTTGACAGCACAGGAAAAGGAGTTCAAGCGCGCGCTGGATGCCTCCGGCATTCCGACAACGGATGAACAGTTCCGCGCGGAGTGGCAGCAGATGGCCGATGAGGCGAATGTGCCGATTGCAAACCCGTCGAAATTTTCGGCGTTCTGGGTGTTCGTGTCGACCGCGATCACGGAACCTGCCCGCTGGCTGATCGCATTCATGATCCGGCACGTGATGCCGAACATGTATGTGAAAACTGCCGGGGGAAGTTATCTGGATCTGCTCGGCTGGGCGTATGACGTTGCGCGGAAAGAGGCAGGCAAGGCCCGCGGCTGGATCACGTTCCGGCGGGACAATACCGCGCAGCAGTTGCAGATTCCGGCCGGCACGCGTGTCCGCACTGTGCCGATCGCCGGTAAAATTTTCCGCATGATCTCGCTCGAGGACGCGGTCATGGAGACCGGAACGGCGGAGCTTGAAGTGCTCTGCGAGGCCGAGGAGGCCGGAAGCGGCTACAATCTCGGAGCAGGTTACTACTGCCTGATGGATTCCGATGTGCCCGGAATTACCTCCGTCACCAACGGCGCGGATTACCTCGCAGAGCCGGGCGCGGCGGAGGAATCGGACGAGCAGCTCCGGCTGCGGATACGGTACCAGTTCGGCAGCGCCGGAGAGTGGCACGTTGACGCGAAATATCGCAGCATGATCGCCGCAAACACCGGATTCCGGCCCGACCGGATCTATTTCAAACGCTACGACGGCGACCGTTATCCGTGCCGCGGGCCCGGCAGCGCGGACGCGTTTGTGCTGTTCGATGCCGGTGTCACTCCGGATGAAACGCTCGCAGAGGTCAACCGCTACATCAATGACCAGGACAACCACGGACACGGCGACGATCTGAAGGTTCTGGCAGTACCGGGATCCACGCACGATGTTTCCGTCTCGGTGATCTTTCGTCGCAACACGACCTCCGATCGCCGCGCGGAAGTTCTTGCGGAGGTCGAACAGGTGATCCGCTGCGCGTTCCGGGAAAACGAACAGTATCTTGACCAGGTGACACAGACGTGGCCATACAGCCGGTTCGCCTTTTCGCAGTTGAGCTATGAGCTGCATGATCTCTTCTATGAGATCGAGGCGCTGGAATGGGGGCAGGATGACATTCTTTCAGATCTCGATGTGCCCCGGCTCGGGAACCTGACCATTGAGGAGGGCGCATAATGCAGCCGCGGAAATCCATCCAACTTCGGTTCTGGCAGAACAAGGGGCAGCTTGCCTCGATCGCCGCGGTGGCCGATCGCTGGTTCGACCGGATCACGGAATATCTCTCCTGGCTGAACAGCCAGATCGACGCGGAAACCGCGCCGCTGGAACTGCTCGATCTTCTCGCCTGGCAGCGGGATATTGACCGTCTCCCCGGGGAGGATGAGGAACTGTATCGCAGACGCGTCAAGTATGCTCTTGCGAATGCGAAGGATGCCGGCAGCAAAGCCGGATTCGCGCGAATCTGGGAACGGCTCGGCCTCGGCTCGATCATCCAGACCGAACGGTTCGACGCGGAGAACTGGGATGTGATCCGCCTGCAGATCGACGAGTATGTTTTCGGAAAATATGTCGGATTGTTCGACACCCTGATCGAACAGTACGGACGCACCTGCCGCCGCTATGTGTTCGAATCGAAGGCCGACACGCCGTCGGAGCTTCGCGCGGCAGGCTTTGAATGTGAGGTTTTATTCAATATGGCAGAGGGCTGATATGAGCAGGAGACGAAATTTGCAACGATCCGGCGACGAGGTATGTTTTTCGTTCGGAGATCCGGAGCCGGTGCGCTCGGAACGGATTCTCGACTATCTCGGCGTTTTCATGGAAACCGGCGGCGAATACTACATCCCTCCGGTGCAGTTCTCCGGTCTGGCCAGGATGCGCCGCGCGAACTGCCAGCACGGCAGCTGCATTGTCGAACGGCGGAATCTGGCCGCGAATGCCTACCGGGGCGGGGCATTGTCGCTGCAGGATTTCCGCGCTGCCGTGACCGATTTCCTGAGTATCGGCAATGCGTTTTGCGAGGTGGTTCGCAATGGAATGGGGAATATTACCCGCCTGGTGCACATCCCCGCGATCAATATGCGCGTGCGTACATTCGGGAAGGGATTCCGGCGGCTGATGCCGGGCGGGAAGTACATCGATTTCGAGCCTGGCGAGATCGTTCACGTCAAGGAGTATGACGAAATCCAGCAGATTTACGGGATTCCGGACTGGCTCGGCGGGCTCCAGTCGGCTCTGCTCAACGAGGACGCGACGCTGTTCCGGCGCCGTTACTACGTCAACGGCGCGCACCTGGGATATATTCTGTACACCAATGACCCGAAGATGTCTCCGGCCATCAAGACCGCGCTCGAACAGAAGTTCAGAGAGGGGAAGGGGGTCGGGAATTTTAAAAGTTCCTATATCCATATCCCCGGCGGGCAGGAAAAAGCGATTCAGATCATCCCGATCGGCGATATTTCTCAAAAGGACGAATTTGCGAACATTAAAAATTTGTCCGCTTCGGATGTGCTGACCGCACATCGCGTGCCGCCGGTGCTGATGGGAATCGTTCCGTCGCAGGGATCCGGAGGTCTCGGCGATCCTGAAAAGGTCGAGCGCGTTTATTTCCGTACCGAGGTGAAGGCGCTGTGTCAGAATTTTATCGATATCAACGACCGGCTGCCGCCCCGGCTGCGGCTGAAATTTAATTTTAATGTGGAGGAATCACCCGATGCCGAATAGCATAATTACCGCCGCCGGGCTGGCGCTGTTTGCCGATGCGCTGTATTCCGGTGAAACAATCACGATCGACCGGCTCGTGTTTGCCGACGTGCCCGGGCTGGATCCGGCTGTAACGCCGGATGAAAACCAGTCGCTGCCGCCGGCCGGGCAGATCATGCTCAACGCGGAGATCTCGCACTCCGGAAAAGTCGACGAAAACACGGTTGTCTACAGTACGATCCTGACCGCGAACGACGGCAATTTTTACATCAACTGGATCGGACTCTATTCGACGGAGCACGAAACGCTCGTTGCCGTCTGTGTGGTGCCGCGGCATTACAAATTCAAGACCGACGGTTTCCAGGCCGGAAACACGTTGTATAAGAATTTCGCGATCCAGTACGCGAACGCAGCGGCATTGACCGGGATTTCAATCAACCCCGAAACGTGGCAGTATGATTTCGATACCCGCTATGCGTTGAAGGATCACAACCACGATTCCAGATATGAACCGCTCGGCGCGGTCAACACGCACAATAACGCCGCAAGTCCGCACCCCGGTAA
>NZ_DBEXAY010000258.1:0-4489 GCF_048170485.1 Victivallis sp.
CAGGGGATATTTCCGGGGAGTCAAATCTGTTTTTCCACGGGGAGCTCTTCGAGCGCGTACTTCCATTTGCCCAGAGTAAGGCCGAATACCTGAAGGACTGCATCTCCCTCTTCGAGGAGTACGGCTGGGACTGGTGTTATCACGCCTTCCGGGTGTGGCACGGCTGGAGCGTGGAACACAGCGACGACCCCCGCAACCTCGCCCCGGTCCCTCACACGCTCCGCAAGCAGGTTCTGCTGGATGCATTCAAGAAGAACCGACTCTGAAATCTGACCGGCGGAAGACGGAAACGGAGTGCTGCAGACTTCGAACGTTTTGCAGCACTCCGTTTTTCTGCATTCCGTTGTGGTCCGGAGCTGTCGTTGTCGCAAAAAAAAGGGCTGTTGCACACCCGTGAGGGTTCTGCAACAGCCCTTCTGACTCGATGGAGGGGAGTTCCCTGGCGGAAACTCCCTCGCAGGAGCGGCAGAATTACATCATGCCGCCCATGCCTCCCATGCCGCCCATACCGCCGGCCGGAGCCGCGGCGGGTTCTTTTTCTTCCTTGATGTCGGTGATCAGGCACTCGGTCGTCAGCAGGAGGCTGGCAATCGAGGAGGCGTTCTGCAGCGCAGAACGGGTCACCTTCGCCGGATCGATAATGCCGGCCTTGAGCATATCGGTGTATTCGCCGTTGGCGACGTTGAAGCCGTCGTTGCCTTTGAGTTCCTTGATGCGCTGCACGACGACGCTGCCCTCATACCCGCCGTTGGCGGCGAGCTGACGGAGCGGCTCTTCGACCGCGCGCTTGACGATGGCGGCACCGGTGGCCTCATCGCCGGAGAGCTGCAGCTTGTCGATCGCCGCCGCGGCACGGATCAGCGCCACGCCGCCGCCGGCGACGATGCCCTCTTCCACCGCGGCACGGGTGGCGTGCAGAGCGTCATCAACGCGGTCCTTCTTCTCCTTCATCTCCACCTCGGTAGCGGCGCCGACGTTGATGACGGCCACACCGCCGGCCAGCTTGGCGAGACGCTCCTGGAGTTTCTCGCGATCGTAATCGCTGGTGGTCTCCTCGATCTCGCGGCGGATCTGGGCGACACGGCCCATGATCGCGGCCTGGGTGCCGGCGCCTTCGACGATCGTGGTGTTCTCCTTGGTGACGGTGATGCGCTTGGCTTTGCCGAGCTGATCGAGCGTCACGTTCTCAAGCTTGATGCCGAGATCTTCGGTAATGCAGGTGCCGCCGGTCAGGATGGCGATGTCCTGCAGCATGGCCTTGCGGCGGTCGCCGAAGCCCGGCGCCTTGACCGCGCAGACCTTGAGGATGCCGCGCATGCTGTTGATGACCAGCGTGGCCAGCGCTTCGCCTTCGACGTCCTCTGCGATGATGAGGAGCGGCTTGCCCTCCTTGGCGACCGCCTGGAGCAGCGGGAGCATGTCGTTGAGGTTGCTGATCTTCTTCTCGTGAATCAGAATGTAGGCGTCCTCGAGGACCGCTTCCATCGCTTCGGTGTTGGTGGCGAAGTAGGGCGACAGATAGCCCTTGTCGAACTGCATACCTTCGACCACGTCGAGGGTGGTCTCAAGGGTCTTGGCCTCTTCGACGGTGATGGTGCCTTCCTGGCCGACCTTGGCCATCGCTTCGGCAATGATGTTGCCGATGGTGGTGTCTCCGTTGGCGGAGATGGAGGCGACCTGGGCGATCATGTCGCCGCTGACCTTGGTGCTCATCTTGGCGATTTCGGCCACGACGGCGTCGACGGCCTTCTCAACGCCCCGCTTGAGTTCCATCGGGTTGGAACCGGCGGTGACGTTCTTGAGACCTTCGCGGTAGATGGCCTCGGCCAGCACGGTCGCGGTGGTGGTGCCGTCGCCGGCGACGTCATTGGTCTTGCTGGCGACCTCTTTGACCATCTGAGCGCCCATGTTGGCATAGGGGCACTTGAGTTCGATCTCTTTGGCGACGGTGACGCCGTCCTTGGTGATAGCGGGGGCGCCGAACTTCTTGTCGATTACAACGTTGCGTCCCTTCGGGCCGAGGGTGGCCTTGACCGCTTTCGAAAGGAGGGTCACGCCTTCGAGAATGCCGCGACGGGCTTCATCGGAAAAAACAAGCTGTTTAGCCATGGTATTGAAAACTCCTGTTTGTTGCTGTTAGCTGAAAATGGTTGCGGGGAGGGGTCAGCCGATCACCGCGAGGATGTCGTCCTGGTTGACCACTTTGTATTCCTTGTCATCGACCTTGACCTCGGTGCCGCCGTAACGGCTGGTCAGGACGATATCGCCGACCTTGACGTCGAAGGGGATCTTGTTGCCCTTGTCATCGTTCTTGCCGGTGCCGAGCGCGATCACCTTGTACTCCTGCGGTTTCTCCTTCGCGGAATCGGGGATGAGAATTCCACCCTTCATCTGTTCGGTGTTCTCGCAGATCTCGAGAAGGACGCGGTCGCCGAGCGGCTTGATGTTGACATTCGACATTTTGATACTCCTTATTGTTTGGGTGTTTGGATTCACACAACTGTTCTCGTTTCGGAAACTAAAACTCCCCCGCCCGGGAGTTCCCCCGGGCGGGGCTCTTCAATGGATTACTCTTCCACCTAGGAATTGAGTTTATTTGTCATCCACGACTTCCGCGTCGACAACCCCGTCGTCATTGCCGTTGTTGTTCGCGTTCTGCTGGCCGGCGCCGGCATTGCCGGCGGCCGCGCCCTGCTGCTGCTGCGCGTAAACCGCTTCGCCGAGTTTCATCAGGAGCTGTTCCAGTTCCTGCATGGTCGACTTCATGGCTGCAGTGTCGTCGGATTCGATTTCCTTCTTGAGTTTGGCGATGCCGCTTTCGATCTGGCCCTTGACATCGGCCGGGAGCTTGTCGCCATACTCCTTGAGCTGTTTCTCCGTCTGATAGACCATCGAATCAGCCTTGTTCTTGGTCTCGATCTTATCCTTGGCCGCCTTGTCGTCTTCGGCGTGGGCCTTGGCTTCGTTGACCATCTTTTCGATCTCCGCCTCGGTGAGGCCGCTCGACGCGGTGATGGTGATCTTCTGCTCCTTGCCGGTGCCGAGATCCTTGGCCGTCACGTGGAGGATGCCGTTCGCGTCGATATCGAAGGTCACCTCAATCTGCGGGACGCCGCGCGGCGCCGGAGCGATGCCGTCGAGTTTGAAGAGGCCGAGCGATTTGTTGTCGCGGGCCAGTTCCCGTTCGCCCTGCAGCACGCGGACATCCACCGCGGGCTGGTTGTCGGTCGCCGTACTGAAGATCTCGCTCTTCTTGGTCGGGATCGTGGTGTTGCGCTCGATCAGCTTGGTCATCACGCCGCCCATCGTCTCGATACCGAGCGACAGCGGGGTGACGTCGAGCAGCAGCACATCGTTGACTTCGCCTTTGAGAACTCCGCCCTGAATCGCGGCGCCGGCGGCGACCACTTCATCCGGGTTGACGCCCTTGTGCGGTTCCTTGTCGAAGGTCTCCTTGGCCACTTCCTGCACACGGGGCATACGGGTCATACCGCCGACCAGGATCACTTCCTTGATCTGGCTCTTGGTGACCTCCGCGTCCTTCATGCAGTTCTGGCACGGAATCTTGGTGCGGTCAAGCAACGGATCGCAGAGTTTTTCCAGCTGAGCGCGGGTGAGGGTCATGTTCATGTGGACCGGCCCGTCCTGGTTCATGGTGATGAACGGCAGGTTGATGTCGGTGCTCATGCTCGAGGAGAGTTCGCACTTCGCCTTTTCCGCCGCCTCCTTGAGCCGCTGAAGCGCCTGCGGATCCTTGCGCAGATCGACGTTGTTCTCTTTCTGGAACTCGTCAGCGAGATAGTTGATGACCGCCTGGTCGAAGTCATCGCCGCCGAGGTGGGTGTCGCCGTTGGTGGCCTTCACTTCGAAGACGCCGTCGCCGATTTCGAGGATTGAGATATCGAAGGTGCCGCCGCCGAGGTCGTAGACCGCCACGGTTTCATCGCTCTTCTTGTCGAGGCCATAGGCAAGTGCCGCGGCCGTCGGCTCGTTGATGATCCGGAGCACTTCAAGTCCGGCAATCTTACCGGCGTCCTTGGTCGCCTGACGCTGACTGTCGTTGAAGTAGGCCGGGACGGTGATGACCGCCTGGCTGATGGTTTCGCCGAGGTAGGCTTCCGCATCGGTCTTCAGTTTCTGAAGGATCATTGCGGAGATCTCCGGCGGGGAGTAGGTGTGGTCGCCGACGCGGACGTGAGCGTCACCGTTGGGCGCTTCGACGATTTCGTACGGGACCAGTTCCTTCTCGCGCTGGACTTCGGAATATTTCCGGCCCATCAACCGTTTGATCGAGAAGATGGTGTTCTTCGGATTGGTCACCGCCTGCCGTTTCGCGGTCTGGCCGACCAGACGTTCGCCGCTCTTGGTGAAGGCGACGATGGAAGGCGTGGTGCGGTTGCCTTCCGCGTTGGGGATAATCTTGTACTCACCGTGGTCCATGACAGCCATGCAGCTGTTGGTTGTGCCGAGGTCGATACCTAAAATTTTA
>NZ_DBEXAY010000259.1:0-38604 GCF_048170485.1 Victivallis sp.
CCGTTCGACTGCGTCGCAATCGCTCCTTGCTGCTTTGCGGAACGCAAAGCAGTCCTCTCACATGCGCTCGCGGCGCTTACCGCGCTTGGGCCCGTGAGAAGGCCGGGGTGATGTGGCAATTCCCCTCACAACACTCTAACCATGCTTAAAGCGCTGGCACGGTCAAAGTCGACCGAAGTGTGAATTTTTCCGGGCTTTATTTCTTTCTGACTTTCCTTTCCACAAGGGCATATATGGAGATAATCAGCAACCATCCGGCCAAAGAAACAACTCCCTTAAACAAATATGTCCAAATGATAATTCGCCGTTTTATCCCGGAAAAGACGAGCAGGATTTCAGCATCACTCCCGGGTTCAGGCAATTCAATTCCGCTGATTGCAAACTTTATGTGATTGTAATCAATATGAAGTTTTACTGGAGGAAAGGCAAGGCACTGGTAACCTGAACGTCGAAACCTCTCAGCACTCTTTTCCGAATCGGAATAACTGTAACGATACCTTTTCATTTCTCCATGATTCTCTCGAATCACTTCCAGACGAATGCCTTGAACAGTTTGCTTGTTCAACACCGAATCTTTGATATACAGATATATTCTTCCGCCACTAGTCTGAAAAGTGGATATCTCCGGCGTGAAATAGATATCTTTTTCATACCGATATTGACCGGAACTAAACTCTTTAAAATCAATATATTGCTTTTCAAAATCATCAGCATTCCTCCTTTGCAGATAGCATTCAAACGTAAGAGAAAAATAAAACAGAGCCGGAAGCAACAATAAGAAAGGAAGGACTCGAAACATATGCCTCTGCCAATCAGCTCTTAATCCATGGCGAGTTGTCATTTTCGTTGTGTCCGAAGCCATTCCGTGTCCCCGTTTTAAAGTCGTGGTCTGTCGTTTCCCTCGCGTGAAACGATCCTTGCGAAAGGGGGAAGCGTCATCGCTTCCGCAATTGACACCTGCTTATCGTTTTCTGGAATAAGTATACCTTCTTTTTTCCTCTTTTTCAAGTCGATGGTAAGTAAATATGAGCAATACAGTTCCATCTCCTGTAGGAGGAAGACGACAAGCGAACTTTCGAGAGAAAATATTACTTGGGGGGAGCAGGAGGAGTGAATGCCCTCCAGATCTCTTCGGATGGGGGAAACAGTACCGGGGCGGAATTTTTCGACTTCTGCGGGACGCGGGCGGGGCAGAGGTGGATATTCGAACTTCCGAGAGAAAATGATCGTCGGGGGAGCTGGAGGGCCGGGCGCCCTCCAGACCTCCCCGCCCGCGAGAAGGCAGAAGTCGGTTGATATGAATCCGCACGCGGCCCTATCGGGCCTTACTTGTCGGGCTTCGCCCGCCAACTCCTCAATCGCCGGAGGGGCTGCGCTCGACTCCGTTCGACTGCGTCGCAATCGCTCCTTGCTGCTTTGCGGAACGCAAAGCAGTTCTCTCACATGCGCTCGCGGCGCTGACCGCGCTTGTGCCCGTGAGAAGGCCGGGTTCCGGGGGAAATGCTGACTGCGCTTATGCCCGTGAGAAAGCATGGTTGCTGTGAAAGGTACCGGCCGCGTTTGTGCCTGTAAGAAGGCTGGGTTACTGCGGGAGGCCGTGACCGCGCTTGTACCTGAGAGAAGGCTTGGTCACTGTGGGAGGCAGTGGCCGCGCTTGTGTTCGTGAGAATGCCTGGTTACTGCGGATGGTCTTGACCGCGCACAAAAAAAACTCCCCCGGAACGTTTCTGTTCCGGAGGAGTATCTGCTTGCCGTTGTGCCCGTTACTCTTTTCCGCAGCACTTCTTATACTTCTTGCCGCTGCCGCAGGGGCAGAGGTCGTTGCGCCCCACCTTCGGAACCTCGCGGCGGAACGTGATCTGCACCTCCGGCTCCTGCGGCGCTTCGGCGGGCGCCTCTTCCGTAACCGTTCCGGTGAGCACCGCGTTGCCGGGAAGTCCGGGCGCTTCGACGGGGCCGCCGCCGAACTGGCCGAAGGTCTGGTGAATCAGCTCCTGCGGCATGGTCGCGAGCAGCTCCTCCAGCGAGAGCAGCCGGGTCACCGTGACCCGGAAGAGGTTGCCGGCGACGTCATGGTAGATCTGATCCATCAGCGACTTGAAGATCTTGTACGCCTCGTGTTTGTATTCGACCAGCGGATCCTTCTGCGCATAGACCCGCAGCGACATGCTCGAGCGGAGGTTGTCCATGGCGTAGAGATGTTCCTGCCAGAGCCGGTCGATCGCCTCGAGCACCGTGTGGCGCTCAAGGTACTGCACCTGATCTTCGGGCAGTCCGGCATTCCGGTCGCCGTAGGCGTTTTCAATCCGGTCGACGATCTGAAGCGTCAGCGCATCCGGATCGACCAGTCGCCCGTCCTGCAATCCGGCGGTGAGCTCTTCCGCCTTGAATTCCAGCGGGAAGGTCAGATTGAGGTAGGCAATCAGTTTCCCGGCATTGAAGCCGTCCTTCTCACTGCCCCGGCGGGATTCATCCGGCGCCGCGGCGTTGTTGACCTCGGACTCCACCACCTGCTCGATGATGCCGAAAAGCACATCGTGCGGATTCTCCGAGAGCAACGCCTCCTTGCGCAGCCCGTAGATGATCTCGCGCTGTTTGTTCATCACGTCGTCGAAGTCGAGCGTGCGTTTGCGGATGGCGAAGTGATGCTGCTCCACCCGGCGCTGTGCGGTCTCGATCGACTTGTTGAGCCACGGATGCTGGAGTTCATCCCCCTCTTCCAGGCCGAACCGCTCGAAGATCTTGACGATCCGGTCGGAGCCGAAGAGGCGCATCAGGTTGTCTTCCAGCGAAACGTAGAACTTCGAGGAGCCCGGGTCTCCCTGGCGGGAACAGCGCCCGCGCAACTGGCGGTCGATGCGGCGCGAGTCGTGGCGCGAACTGCCGATCACGTGAAGACCGCCCAGTTCCGCGACGCCCGGAGCCAGCTTGATGTCGGTACCGCGGCCGGCCATGTTGGTGGCGACGGTCACGGCGCCGGGCTGACCGGCGCGGGCGACGATTTCCGCTTCGTGCTGGTGGTTCTTCGCGTTGAGCACGTTGTGCGGAATGTGCCGCAGCTTGAGCATGCGGGAGAGAATTTCGGAATCTTCCACCGAAATCGTTCCGAGCAGAACCGGCTGCCCCTTCTTGTGGCGCTCCTCCACATCCTTGAGAATCGCGTTGAACTTCTCGCGCTTGGTCTTGAAGATCGAATCGTTCTCGTCCTTGCGGATGCAGGGGCGGTTGGTCGGGATGACCGTGACGTCAAGCTTGTAGATCTGATGGAACTCCGCCGCTTCGGTTTCGGCGGTACCGGTCATGCCCGCGAGCTTTTCGTACATGCGGAAGTAGTTCTGGATGGTGATGGTCGCCATCGTCTGCGTTTCCTGCTCGATCTCGACGTTCTCCTTGGCTTCGAGCGCCTGATGGAGCCCGTCGGAGAAGCGACGCCCCGGCATCAGACGGCCGGTGTGCTCGTCGACGATCATGACCTTGCCCTCCTGCACGACGTAGTTGACGTCCTTTTCAAAGAGGCAGTAGGCCTTGAGCAGCTGCGAGAGGTCGTGAAGACGTTCGCTCTTGTCGGCGAATTCCGCCTGGAAGGCGTTGCGTTTTTCCGTCTTCTCCTCCGGCGTGAGGGAGTCGTCGCTGTCGATCGCGTTGATCGTGCCGAGCAGATCGGGCATGATGAACGCATCCGGATCGGAGGGCGACAGCGTCTTACGGCCGCGCTCGGTCAGGTCCGCTTCGTGGGTCTTCTCGTCGATCGAGAAGAAGAGCGCCTCCTGCACCTCCTGCAGCATGCCGCGGTTGGCGTCGCTGCGGACGCGCAGTTCGAGCTTCTCCAGATCCTTGACGATCTCGCCGTCTTCGAGCACGTGGAGCAGCTGTTTGTGTGTCGGCAGCCCGAGTTTGACCTGGAGCAGCTTCAACATCGCCTCCTCGCGTTTTTCCGAAGAGAGGTTCTCTTCGGAGAGCGTGGCGCGCGCTTCTCGCACCAGTCGCGAGCAGAGCAGGTTCTGCTTGTTGTAGAGATCCGCCACCAGCGGCTGAAGTTTGTCGAACTGATGGGTCGACATCGGCACCGGGCCGGAGATGATCAGCGGCGTCCGCGCTTCGTCGATCAGAATGCTGTCGATTTCGTCGATGATCGCGTAGTAGTGGTCGCGCTGCACCAGCTGGGAGGCCTCGTTCGCCATGCCCATGTCGCGCAGGTAGTCGAAGCCGAATTCACTGTTGGTGCCATAGGTGATGTCGCAGGCGTACTGTTCGCGGCGGACGTGGGGCGGCTGCTGGTTTTGCAGACAGCCGACGGTCAGCCCGAGAAAGGTGTAGATCGTGCCCATCCAGGTGGAGTCACGCAGGGCAAGGTAGTCGTTGACCGTGACCAGCTGGCAGTTGCGCCCGGTCAGGGCGTTGAGGTAGAGCGGCATGGTCGCGACGAGGGTTTTGCCTTCGCCGGTGGCCATTTCCGCGATGCCGCCGCGGTGGAGCGCGATGCCGCCCATGAGCTGGACGTCGAAGGGAACCATATCCCAGACCTGCTTCTGCCCGCACACTTCGACTTCGCGGCCGACCATGCGGCGGCAGGCGTTCTTCACGACGGCGAAGGCTTCACAGAGGAGGTCGTCGAGGGTCTCGCCGTTGGCGAGGCGCTGTTTGAACTCCGGAGTTTTCGCCTGAAGCTCCTCGTCGGTGAGCTTCTGATACTCCACCTCCAGCTGGTTGATCCGGCGGACCAGCGGAAGCATTTTCTTGAGGTCGCGCTGCGATTTGGTGCCGAAAACGGCTTTGAGAATTTGATTCAGCATCTTATTTCGACCCCGGGCGATCGACCGGCAGCCCCTCTTTGCAGAGCGGGCACTCTTCCGGCTGGAAGGTCGGCAGCGACAGCTTGAGCGCACTCTTGAACGGAACGTCGAACTTCGCATCGCCGCCGGACCGGTCGACGATCACCGCGATTCCGACGATGTCCGCGCCGAAGCTGCGGGCCAGATCGATGGTCTGCTGGACGCGGCCGCCCTTGGTGACGACATCCTCGGCGACGAGAATCCGTTCACCGGGCCGGATGGTGAAGCCGCGCTTGAGCACCAGTTTTCCATCCTCCTTGTCGGCGAAGATGGCGCGGCAGCCGAGGGCGCGGGCCACCTCCTGACCGACGATCAGGCCGCCGACCGCGGGGCTGATGACCGCGTCGATCTTCTCGCCGCGGAACTGGTCGGCGAGAAAGCGGCAGACCTTCTCCGCCTTGTCGGGATACTGGAGCAGCAGCGCCGCCTGAAAGAAGCGGTTGCTGTGCAGTCCGCTGCGGAGCTGGAAGTGGCCGGTGAGCAGAGCGCCGGATTCTTCCAGAATTCTGATGATTTCCTGTTCTGTCATAATCGTTCTCCTGTATATCATTGTGATTGATACCATCCGTTTCCCCTGCGGGAAATTCCCCCTCCCGAAAACGACACCGGCGCCCGCCTGCCTCCGGGGGATGTTTCCCCCCGTTCGGACCGGCCGGCGCCTGTCGACACATCCACCGCTTTTCTCAAGCTGACTTTTAACGGAACGTATCCGGAGAAGAGGGCTCCACCCAGAGGTGGAAATCGACCTTGCGGTCACCGACTTCGAGCGTGATGAGAGTGTTCAGGCGCGTCAGCAGAAGCGCGTATGGGATTTTTACCTCGCCGCCGGCAACGTTGACCGAGACGTTGCTGTCGCCGAGAATATCTTCCGCGTGCCGGATGGCGACGATCAGCTCCAGCATCCGGCCAAGTTTATCTTTCAGCGCCGCATCGAGGGCGTAGGGGCGGTGGCACTTCGGGCAGACCGCCTGAAAATCGCGTGCGGAAATGTCGGCGAGATTGAACTTGACGACGCCGTCGCACTCCGGGTCGAAACAGTGGAAGTCGATCTGCGCCTTGGCGCCGAGTTCGTTGGTGGTTCTGCTGCTCATGGTGTCGTTCCCCCCTGTGCCGTCAGGCGTTTTCCCGTTTGATGATGTCGAGGATCTGGGCCGGCGTCGAGACGTTGGCGATCAGCTCCTCGATCAGGGCCGGATTGCGCAGCCGGCGCGAGATGCTCGAGAGCAGCTGGAGATAGGCCTCCTGATTTTCATCGGGCGCGACGGTGAAGACGATGACCCGCACCGGCTGATCGTCCTGGCCCTGGTAATCTTCGATCGGATTCTCGCAGACGCCGACGAGGACGTAGGGGCGGTTGATGTCGTTGACGCGGATATGGGGCAGCGCGAGCATGCCGCCGACGCCGGTGGTCATCATCTGCTCCCGTTTCCAGGTCAGCCGGAAGATGACGTCGCGGCTCAATTTCGTCAGATCCGCCGCCCGGGTGATGAGCTGGTCCATGACCTCGAGTTTGTTCCGGCCGTCGAGGGCCATCACGGAATCCTTGGTCACGTACTGGGTAAAATCATACTTCATTTTTTATTCTCCGTAATACGGTTTTTCGGCCGCCTGAACATACAACGCAGAGGGGCTGGCAAACGACCCTGTTCAGAAAGACACTGCAATTTTCCATTAAAATATCGCGCCACTTTGTTTTTTTCAACACTTTAACCCAAAAAAACTGCCGGAATCGGAAGATTTTTTCCATCGATGGAGAAAAAAACGGGAAAATTGGGGAAAAATACCGGTTTTGCGAGACGGATCTGCCGTTCCTGCGCCCGCTCTTCCGACGGAAAAAGAGCGGAATTTCAAGGACAAATCGCTCCTCCAACTCTTGACAAAATGATTCGGCACGTTTATTTTAATGGGATCGTCCAAAAGGTCGAAACATCAAAACAACAGGGAGACGGGTCAGGGTAAAATGAAATATCTTGAACTGACGATCGGCGCTGTGCTGGTCTATAACTTCGTGCTGTCGAGGTTTCTGGGAATCTGCCCCTTCCTCGGCGTCTCGAAACGGCTGAGCACGGCGATGGGCATGTCCGGAGCGGTGATTTTTGTGATGACGCTGGCGTCGTTCATCACGTCGGTGGTATTCCGGCATCTGCTCCACTTCAATTTCGGCGGTACCGCAGTCGATCTCGGCTTCCTCCAGGTGCTGCTTTTCATCCTCATCATCGCGGCGCTGGTGCAGCTGATCGAGATCATGCTCCAGAAGCTCAGCCCGGTGCTCTATCAGGCGCTGGGCATCTACCTGCCGCTCATCACCACCAACTGCGCGGTGCTCGGTGCGGCGACCATCAATGCGAACAACAACTACACGGTGCTGGAGTCGACCGTGTTCGGATTCTTTTCCGGAATCGGCTTCGCGCTGGCGCTGCTGCTCTTCGCCAGTCTGCGCGAACGGCTGGAGCTCGCCTCGCCGCCCACCGCGTTCCAGGGGACGCCGATCGCTCTGGTGACGGCAGGAATCCTCGCGATGGCGTTCGTCGGATTCTCCGGACTTTGCTGATTCCAGAAGAGAGGTAGTCGATATGATGACATTGTTGACGGCAATCGTGCTGATGGCGGTGCTCGGGCTGGTGCTCGGCATCGTGATCGGCTGGTTTGCGAAACTGTTCCGGGTGGAATCTGACGCCCGGGTCGAACTGGTGACGGAGCTCCTGCCCGGCGCCAACTGCGGCGGCTGCGGCAAGGCGGGCTGCTCCGACTTCGCCAAATCGGTGGTCGCCGGGGAGAATCCCCCCTCGAAGTGTCCGGTTTCCAGCAAGGAACAGGTGACCGCGATCGCGATGGCGCTCGGCATCGACGCCGGGGAGTCCTTTCAGCAGCGGGCGGTGGTCTGCTGCGGCGGCGACAGGGAGCAGACGGTCCGGCTTTCCAACTACAACGGCGTGCTTGACTGCGTCTCCGCTTCGCTGGTGGCGGGCGGTCCGAAGGGGTGCGAGTACGGCTGTCTCGGCATGGGGACCTGCGCGCGGAAGTGTCCCTTCGGCGCCATCGAAATCATCCACAATCTCGCGGTGGTGCACCGGGAGCTCTGCGTCGGGTGCGGCAAGTGTGTCGCGGCCTGTCCGCGCGGCGTGATCAAGCTTGTTCCCGCCGAGGCTGAGGTGCACGTCTACTGCAACTCTCCGCTCAAGGGACCGGCCAAGAAGCAGGTCTGCAAGGTGCCCTGCCTCGGCTGCCGCAAGTGTGCCCGTTACGCACCGGAGAAGTTCACGGTCAACGGGTTCCGGGCGGAGGTCAACTACGGTGCCCGGCCGCTGCCGGACGCTGCGGACGTTCAGGCGATCGGCTGCCCGACCGGCTGTCTTCTGACCGCTGAAGAGCACTTGAAGATCGAACAGAACGAGCCTGACTGGAGTCCTGCAAAATGAATAAGAGTTCTAGAGAAGTTTTGACGTTTGAAGGAGGGATTCATCCCTCCGGCGACGGCAAGACGCTGAGCAGCGGTTCGCCGATTGCCGTTGCGCCGCTGCTGTCGAAATATCAGGTTGTCATCTCCGAGAACGCCGGGAAGCCGCCGAAACCGGTGGTCAAGGCGGGGGATCTGGTTAAGAAATATCAGCTGATCGCGGCCGCCGACGGCTTCGTTTCGGCCAATCTGCACGCGCCGACCAGCGGCAAGGTGACCGGCATTGTCGAGGTGCCCGGTTCGATGGGCATCCCGGTGCCGGCGATCGAGATCGAAGCCGACGGGCAGGACGAGGCGGGGGAAACGTTCCCGCCGATCGACTGGCGCAACGCGGCTCCGGCCGATCTGGTGGCGCGCATCGCCGCGGCCGGTCTGGTCGGGATGGGCGGGGCGGCGTTCCCGACCCATGTGAAGCTCTCGCCGCCGCCGGAGAAGAAGATCGACACGTTGATCTTCAACGGCGCCGAATGCGAACCCTACCTCACCGCCGACCACCGGCTGATGCTGGAGGCGCCGGAGCAGGTGCTCGAAGGGGCCGCCATTTCCGGCCGCATTCTCGGCGTATCCAACATCTACGTCGGCATCGAGGAGAACAAGGCGGATGCGATCGAGATTCTCGGCCGCCGCGCCAGCGAATACGGCGTCAAGATCGCCGTGCTCAAGGTGCAGTATCCGCAGGGGTCGGAAAAACAGCTGATCAATGCGATTACCGGGCGTGTGGTTCCTTCCGGCGGGCTGCCGATGGATGCCGGCTGCGTGGTGCAGAATGTCGGCACCGCGGCTGCGACCGCTGACGCGGTGGTCCGCGGGCTGCCGCTGGTGGAACGGGTGGTGACCGTCACCGGTGAAGTGGTGAAGAATCCGGGCAACTGGCGTCTCCGCATCGGTACGCCGGTGATTCGTGCGATCGAGTTCGCCGGAGGGGTCACCGAGGAGCCGGGCAAACTGATTCTCGGCGGCCCGATGATGGGGTTCGCCCAGAAGTCGTTCGACGTGCCGGTCTGCAAGAACACCTCCGGAATTTTGCTGTTGCCGGCGAGCGAGGCGCTCAATTACGATCCGGTCGGCTGCATCCGCTGCGGCCGTTGCGTGCAGGGCTGTCCGATGCACCTGACACCCTGCCTGCTGGCAAGTGCGATCGAGGGCGAACGGTTCGATCTCGCCGCCCAGAATCACGTGATGGACTGTCTGGAATGCGGCTCCTGCGCCTACGTCTGCCCGGCCCGGCGGCCGCTGGTCCAGCACATGCGCCGCGCCAAGGCTGAAATCCGCAAGCGCAAGAAATAACCACTTCGAAAGGTTTTCCATAGATCATGAGTGAAAACAAAACCAATCGTGATGTGATGCTCCCGACCGGTTCGAAACTGGTCCTGAGCTCGTCTCCTCACCTGCATGGCGCCGAAAACGTGCGCCGGATCATGTACCGGGTGGTGCTGGCGCTGCTGCCGGCGGCCGCCGCGGGGGTCTGGTTTTTCGGAGTTTCGGCGCTCTGCGTCATCCTGGCGACGATGATCTTCTGCGTCGGCGCCGAAGCGCTCTGGTGCAAACTGGCCGGGAAACCGGTCGTCGGCACCATCTCCGACTGCAGCGCGGCGCTGACCGGTCTCCTGCTCGCGCTGAACCTGCCGCCGGGGACGCCGCTCTGGGCGTGTCTGATCGGTGCGCTGCTGGCGATCTGGCTGGGCAAACAGGTGTTCGGCGGACTGGGCAACAATCCCTTCAACCCGGCGCTGGTGGCGCGGGTCGGCCTGCTGATCGCCATCCCCGGAATCATGACCACCTGGGCTCCCGCGGCCGGCATGACCGGGAAGGGATATCCCGAGGCGGCGGAGTTCTACAGTCCGGCGGCTCTGGCTGATCTCAAGGCGGGCAAGCCGCTCGATTCGGTGACCTGTGCGACGCCGCTCGGCGTCGCCGGAACCACCAAAAAGGTTCTGGGACGCACGCTGGAAGCGGAGACGAACTTCTCGAAGATCGACAACGAGGCGCTGCTCTGGCGCTACTTCCTGGGGCAGAAGGGCGGCTGTATCGGTGAAACCAGCGTGATCGCCCTGCTGATCGGCGGAATTCTGCTGATCGCCTTCAATCTGATCAACTGGCGGGTGCCGGTCTGCTACATCGGCACGGTGGCGATCATCACCGGCGTGGTCAACTGGTTCCTGCCGGGGGTGACGCCGACGCCGCTTTTCCACATTCTGACCGGCGGACTGATGCTCGGCGCCTTCTTCATGGCGACCGATATGGTCACTTCGCCGATCACCGGCACCGGCTGCGTGGTGTTCGCGATCGGCTGCGGCGTGATCACCAGCGTGATCCGGATCTGGGGGAACTATCCGGAAGGGGTCAGCTTCTCGATTCTCTTCATGAATGCGCTCGTGCCGCTGATCGACCGCTGGTGCGGCCGGCGGCCTTTCGGCTACGTGGCGAAACGGGGGTAGGAAAATGAATCTCAAGAATACCGAAAATTTCTGGGTCCTCGGACTCTTTCTCGGAATTACCGGCCTGGTTTCGGCGCTGCTGCTGGCGCTCTTCTCCGACCTGGTTGCCGCGCCGATTGAGAAGGCGGAGCTGGAGAACAAGAACCAGGCGCTCCGGCAGATTCTGCCGCCGTTCGACAATCAGCCGACCGAGCAGACGGTCGAGTGCAACGGCATCCTCTTCATGGGCGCCTATGAGAAGGGGAAACTCGTGGCGGTCGCCGCCGAGGCCTCGGCGCGCGGTTACGCCGGCCCGGTGCGCGGGCTGGTCGGACTCGATCCTGACGGGAAAATCCGCGCGATGCTGATCACCGCGCAGAACGAGACGCCCGGACTCGGCGCGAACGTCTGTCAGCGCCAGTTCCGGAAGACCATCTTCAACCTTTTCGACAAGCGTCCGGAGGGGCTGGCGCCCAATCCGGTCCTCGACCAGTTCAACGGGAAGATCGCGGAAAAGGGGAAGAACTGGCGGGTGAAGAAGGATGGTGGAACCATCGACTACGTCACCGGGGCTACCATCACCAGCCGCACCGTCACGGCGCTGGCTGACCAGGTCGCGCAGTGCTATCTCACGGACGGCGCCGCGATCCGGGCGGAACTGGAAAAGGCGGGAGGAAAAGAGAAATGAGCCTGCTCAAGGATTTTACCAAGGGAATCTGGAAGGAGAACCCGGTGCTGGTTCTTCTGCTCGGCACCTGTCCGACGCTGGCGGTGACCAGCAGCGCCACCAACGGCGTCGGCATGGGGATCGCGACCACCTTCGTGCTGGCGGGGAGCAATCTGGTGATCTCCCTCATCAGCGGAATTGTGCCGAAGAAGATCCGCATCCCGGTCTACATCGTGGTGATTGCGACCTTCGTGACGATCATCGACCTGCTGATGAAGGCCTATGCGCCGCCGTCGCTGTACGCGGCGCTCGGGATCTTCATTCCGCTGATCGTGGTGAACTGCATCGTGCTCGGCCGGGCCGAGGCGTTCGCGTCGAAGAACGGGCCGCTGCGCTCGATTCTCGACGGTGCCGGGATGGGGCTCGGATTCACGCTGACGCTGACGATGCTCGGCGCGATCCGGGAGTTTCTCAGCACCGGGTCGATCTTCGAGGTGAAGATCATCACGGCGTGGACGACCGACTTCCTGCTGCCGTCGGCGGCGCCGGGTGCGTTCATCATCGTCGGCACGATTCTGGCGATTCGCAACTACTTCTCGCGGCGGAAGGCGATTCGCGAAGGCCGGCTTTACGTGCCGCCGCAGGGAATGGACTGCAAGCACTGCCGGATCTGTACGCCGGCGGCGGATGAGGATTGAGCTCCCGGCCGAGGGGAAGAGGGGCGCCGGCCGGCGCCCTGTTTCCGGGAAGTTGGGAAAAAATTCCGAATTGAACTTGCAGAATTTTTTTTGAGTAATATATTATAAGTTCATGGTACAGCAATATTGCACTTCTATGGCCAAATCCTCTGGGCCTGTGGGAGTGGGGCTTCCGGACCGGCGCGGTTAGGAATAACGTGGCTGTTGCCGCGCGGTAAGGTTCGGGGCGTATTGCGGATGTGCCGGACTCGTGGATTGTGATCGAAAAAGAAAAGAGGTTCAGAGTTTTATGGTCAGAGTCAGATTGAAGCGTACCGGAACCCGCAATGTGGCCTGTTTCCGGGTGGTGGTCATGGACAAGCGTTCCAGCCGCGACGGCAAGGCGATTGAAGAGCTGGGCTTTTATGATCCGCGCAGCAAAGAGGAGCGTCTCAACCTGGAGCGTGTGGACTACTGGAAGAGTGTCGGCGCTTCGTTCTCCGAAACCGCGGAGAAGATCGTCGAGCGTGTCCGCGCCGGGAAGAGTCTGAAGGACGTGGTCCGTCCGGCCGCAATGTCGAAGAAGGCGAAGGCGAAGGCCGAGGCGGAAGCGAAGGCCAAGGCGGAGGCTGAGGCGCAGGCCAAGGCGGAAGCGGAAGCCCCTGCGGCGGAAGCGGAAGCCCCTGCGGCGGAAGCTGCTCCCGAGGCCTGATGAGGCCCTCCTCCGTGCCGCTGACGGGCGGAGGAAGAGCAATGGGAAGGAATGAAAAACATGCTGAAGGCATTGTTGAACTTTTTGACCGGCGGTTCCCGTGAGGCGGAGAAGCCGAAGCGTGCCGCCGCCGGCACCGGCAGTCTGCACGATCTGGAGGGATTTGTCGACTACGTGGTTCGTTCGCTGGTCGATTACCCGGATGAAGTGCGCATCCAGAGTGAAGAGAACGAGGAAGGGTGCTCGATCCGGATCTCCTGCCGCGGCGAGGACATCGGCAAGATCGTCGGCAAGCGCGGGAAGACCATCATGGCGATCCGCGCTCTGGTGAGCGGCGCGGCCGGGCGGCAGCGCAAGCGGGTTTCGGTCGAAGTTCTCGATTGATTATTTCGGAAGAAAGGATGCGGATCGACATCGTAACGCTGTTCCCCGAGATGTTTCCGGGGCCGCTCGGTGAAAGTATCATCGGCCGGGCGGCGGAGCGGAATCTCGCGGAAATTCATGCGGTCGATCTGCGCCGGTATGCGCACGACGCGCGCGGTACGGTGGATGACAAGCCGTACGGCGGCGGGCCGGGGATGCTGATGAAGGTGGAGCCGCTGGTGGAAGCGGTGGAAGATCTGCGGCGTCCCGGCACGGTGGTGATCCTGACCAGCCCGAGAGGGGAGAGGTTCACCGATGCAGTGGCGCGCGAACTGGCACAGCAGCAGCATCTGCTGATCGTCGCCGGCCACTACGAAGGGGTCGACGAGCGGGCGATTGAATTGATTGCCGCGCGGGAGATATCGCTGGGGGATTTCGTTCTGACCAGCGGGAATCTGGCGGCGATGGTGATGGCGGATGCGGTGATCCGGCTGCTGCCGGGGGTGCTGGGCGATGACGCGTCGAGCGTCGAAGAGTCGCACTCGGCAGGGCTTCTGGAATATCCGCAGTATACGCGCCCTCCGGAGTACCGGGGGCGGAAGGTGCCGGAGGTATTGCTCTCCGGAGACCACGGCCGGATCGGCCGGTGGCGGCGGCTCCAGGCGGAGCGGCTGACCCGGGAACGGCGGCCGGATTTGTGGGAAACGTATTTACAAACAACGGAGACGGAGTTGAAATGAACATACTCGACAAAATTCGCAAGGAACAGGTCAGAGCCGAGCGTCATGAGTTCGCTGTCGGCGACACGATCCGCATTCACGTCAAGATCGTGGAAGGCGACAACGAGCGTATCCAGCAGTTTCAGGGTACGGTGATCGCCCGTCACGGCAGCGGCATTGAAGAGACCTTCACGGTCCGCCGTGTTCAGGCCGGTCAGGGAGTCGAACGGGTGTTCCCGATCAACAGCCCCCGGATTGAGAAGATCGAGGTTGTGCGTCGCGGCGATGTGCGTCGCGCCAAGCTCTACTACCTGCGCGACAAGGTCGGCAAAGCCGCCCGCGTCAAAGAGATGCGCACGAAGTAAGACCTCGATCCATTCATGTCGAATCGTGTTTCGGCATTGTTATCCGAGGCGGATGAACTCCTCCGGCCAGAATGTGAATGCTGGGCGGAGGGGTTCTGTTTTGTCGCCGGGGTGGACGAGGTCGGGCGCGGTCCGCTGGCCGGACCGGTCGTAGCGGCGGCGGTGGTGTTTCCGCGCGGCGTGCCGTGGCCGGCGGTGAATGATTCGAAGAAGCTGACCGCTTTGGAGCGGGAAGAGCTGGAACGGGCAATCCGGGCGGTGCCCGGTGTGTCGATCGGGATCGGCGAGGTTTCTGCGGCTGAGATCGACCGGCTCGATATTCTGCGGGCGACCTGGCGGGCGATGCGGCTCGCGGTCGAGCAGTTGGAAAAGGTGGATTTTATTCTGGTGGACGGGCGTCCGGTGAAGGGGCTCCCGTATCCGTCGCGGGCGATGGTCGGCGGCGACGGCCGTTCGGCGAGCATCGCGGCGGCCAGCATTGTGGCGAAGGTTTACCGGGACCGTCTGATGGAAGAGTATGAGACGCGCTATCCCGGATATGGATTTGCCGGGCACAAGGGGTACGGCACCGCGGAGCATCTCGATGCGCTGCGCCGCCTCGGGCCCTGTCCGGAGCACAGGAAAAGTTTCCGGCCGGTGCGGGAGATCATCGATCCTCCGCCGGAACAGCCGGATCTGTTTGGAGCGATGGAAGATGAATGATTGGGCAGAGAGAGGATTCCCCCGCGTCACCGACGCGGGCGGGACTAGCGGTGCAATCCGGTGTGTGTTTGCTGAGTGAAACGAAACAGTTCGATTGAAATACAGGTACTATCATGAACAACTATCCATTGGAAACGATCCGGCACAGTGCCGCGCACGTGATGGCGGCGGCGGTGCAGCAGCTCTATCCTGACGCGAAATTCGACATCGGTCCGGCGACCGAGAACGGCTTCTACTACGACTTCGACATGGAGCACCGGCTGCTGCCGGAGGATCTGAAGGCGATCGAGAAGGCGATGAAGAAACTGATCGGGCGGAAACTCCCCTTCGAGTGCTTCGAGCTTTCGCGCGCCGAGGCCGAGAAGATGCTCTCCGAGGCCGGGCAGACCTACAAACTGGAGCGTCTCGCCGACATTCCGGAAGGGGCGAAGATCACCTTCTACCGCACCGGCGACTTTGTCGATCTCTGCCGCGGACCGCACGTCGGCAACTCCGGCGACATCGGCGCGGTGAAGCTGCAGTCGATCGCGGGCTCCTACTTCCGCGGCGATGAGAAGAACAAGATGCTGCAGCGGATCTACGGCACCGCGTTCGCGACCGAGGAGGAGCTGCAGGCCTACCTCAAGCAGCTGGAGGAGGCGGCCAAGCGCGACCACCGCAAGCTCGGGCAGGAGCTGGACCTCTTCAGCTTCTCCGAGAACGTCGGGCCGGGGCTGGTGCTGTGGCACCCGAAGGGGGCGTTCATCCGGAACACCTTCGAAACCTTCTGGCGCGAGGAGCACTACAAGAACGGCTACCAGCTGCTCTACACGCCGCACATCGGCCAGAGCATCCTCTGGGAGACCAGCGGTCACCTCGACTTCTACAAGGAGGGGATGTACTCTGCGATGCAGATCGACGAGAAGGACTACTACGTCAAGCCGATGAACTGCCCGTTCCACATCGAGATCTACCAGTCGCGTCTGCGCTCCTACCGGGAGCTGCCGCTGCGCTGGGCGGAGCTGGGGACGGTCTACCGCTACGAGAAGTCCGGCGCGCTGCACGGACTTCTGCGGGTGCGCGGCTTCACGCAGGACGATTCGCACATCATCTGTACGCCGGAACAGATCGAGGATGAGATCGCCGAAGTGCTCCGGTTCAGTTTGTACATCTGGAACTGCTTTGGATTCAAGGAGATCAAGCCGTACCTCTCGACGCGCCCGGCCAAGGCGGTCGGCGAACCGGAGCGGTGGGAGAAGGCGTTGACTTCGCTGGAGAAGGCGGTGAAGAAGCTGAACCTCGACTACGAGGTGGACGAGGGCGGCGGCGCCTTCTACGGGCCGAAGATCGACCTCAAGGTGAAGGATGCGATCGGCCGCGAGTGGCAGACGGCGACGATTCAGTTCGACTTCAACCTGCCGGAGCGGTTCGACATGACCTACATCGGCGAGGACGGCAAGAAGCACCGGCCCTACATGGTGCACCGTGCGCTGATGGGGTCGCTGGAGCGTTTCTTCGGCATTCTGATCGAGCAGTACGCGGGGGCGTTCCCGCTCTGGCTGGCGCCGGAACAGGCGCGGGTGCTGCCGGTTTCCGACAAACAGCTGGATGCGGCGAAGGCGCTGATGCTGGAACTGCGCAAGCGCGGGTTCCGGGTGGAGATCGACGAGCAGGCGGCGAGCCTCGGCGCGAAGATCAAGGACGCCCGGAAGGAGCGGATTCCGTACATGCTGGTGGTCGGCGAACGGGAGGCGGCGGATGGAACCGCCGCGGTGCGCAACCGCCGCGAAGGCGAGCTCGGCGTCATGACGGTCGATCAACTTGCGGAAAAAATGCGTTTTGAGGTTGACAACAAGATTGTTTGACGTTATAGTGTAGAATGTTGCAAATAAGCTCCGGACGAGGCGTCCGGAGCGGAAAATATCCTTTTTGAAGGGAGGGTGCTGTTATTGCTAAGCTGCTGAAACCGAATGATCGTACATTCACCGCCGAGCAGGTCCGCCTGATCGGAGTTGACGGCGAACAGTTGAATGTGGTTCCGTACGCCCGCGCCCGGGAGCTTGCCCAGGAGGCGGGGCTGGACCTCGTGCTGGTCTCCGACCGCTCGACGCCGCCGGTGGTCCGGATCATGAACTTCGGCAAACTCCAGTATGAGCAGAAGAAGAATCTGAAGGCGCAGCGGAAGAACTCCGCGGCGCAGAAGCTCAAGGAGGTCAAGTTTCATGTCAACATCGACGACCACGATTATCAGACAAAGTTGAAGCACGCCCTTGATTTTTTGGAAAAAGGGTGTAGATTAAAGATCACTCTGGCACTTCGCGGCCGTGAAATGGCCCATCAGGATCTGGCGTTCCAGCTGATGGATCAGGTGATGGCGGCGCTGGCACCGTATGCGGATGCCGACGGGAAACCGAAGATGCTGGGGCGGAATATTTCCGTGAACTTCGCTCCCAAATAGGGTTTGGGGGCGGCTGCCGCAGCCGGTGTTGCATTGACCGGCTCGGCGGAAGAACGAAACTCCAAAGAAGGAAGTTGAACAATGCCGAAGCTGAAGACCAGAAAATGTGCCGCGAAGCGGCTCAAAGAGACCGGGACCGGCAAGTTCCGGCACCACAAGGCGGGTGCCCGCCACCTGAAGTCGTCCAAAAACGCGAAGCGTCGTCGCCGCCTGCGTCAGGATGGAGCCGTGAAAGCGACTGAAATGCGCCGGATCAAGGCCGCGCTGCCCTACGGGCTTTAATTCTGAGACGGAGGATTCATCATGTCGAGAGTTACTTATGCCGTGCCGTCGCGGAAGCGCCGCAAGCGTACGTTGGAGCGTGCCAAGGGATTTTACGGGAACAGCAGCAAGAACATCCGCACCGTATACGATGCGGTGGACAAGGCGCTGACCCACTCCTATCGCGGCCGCAAGCAGAAGAAGCAGCAGTATCGCGGTCTGTGGATTGTGCGTATCAACGCCGCCTGCCGCGCGCTGAACGTCAACTACAGCCAGTTTATGAACGGGTTGAAGAAGGCCAATATCGAGCTGAACCGCAAGGTTCTGGCCGATCTGGCGGTCAACGAACCCGCCGAGTTCAAGGCCCTGGTGGAAAAAGTCACCCAGGCCTGAGCCTCGAAACGATCGAAGCCTGACAGCTTGAAATTGGTGACTTTTTCACCAACTTTCAAGCTGTTTTTGTTTTGATCCGGGAGGAGATGCGGAAACGATGAGAAATTCGGACCAGTCGAGGCGATTTAGCAGCCGCCGTTGAAGAGAGAGCGGGCGCTTTCTCTTCAGCGGCGGACCGTTCGTCTCCTGCGAGGCGGACTCCTTGTTCTCGTTGAATGGAATCACGGCGGCTTTCCGCACGGTGCGGAGGCGGCCTTCAGGAATTCGAATTCGGTGAAATCAATGAATGCGATTATAGAAAAAATCAATCAGGCGCTCGCCGATGCGGAGCGGCGGGCGGGAGAGGCCGCCGATGCCGCGGCGGTCGAGCAGTTGCGGATCGATTATCTCGGGCGCAACGGACTTTTTCCTGCGATCTCCCGGGAGATGGGTCAGGTTCCGCCGGAGGAGCGGCGTGAGACCGGCTGTGCGTTCAACGCCGGCCGCGGGAAGATTCAGGAGCTGATCGAGAACGCCGCCGCCCGGCTGAAGGCGGCCGGTTCCGGCAGCGGTGACGCGATCGACCTGACGCTGCCGGGGCGGCGCTGGAAG
This sequence comes from Victivallis sp., assembly GCF_048170485.1. Lineage (NCBI taxonomy): Bacteria > Pseudomonadati > Lentisphaerota > Lentisphaeria > Victivallales > Victivallaceae > Victivallis > Victivallis sp. The sequence continues at coordinate 18,594 of NZ_DBEXAY010000259.1, forward strand.
GCGGGGCACAAGCACCCGATCACGATGCTGGCCGACGAGTGCGTGGCGGTCTTCCGCCGGATGGGGTTCATTGTCGCGGAGGGGCCGGAGATCGAGGACATCTATCACAACTTCGACGCGCTCAACACGCCGGCGGACCATCCCTCCCGCGACCCGCAGGACACCTTCTATTTTGCCGACGGGCGGATTCTTCGCACGCAGACCAGCCCGGTGCAGATCCGGGTGATGGAGTCCCATCAGCCGCCGGTGCGGATTGTCGCGCCCGGGCGGGTGTTCCGCCGCGACACGCCGGATGCGACTCACGGCATGAACTTCCATCAGATCGAAGGGCTCTATGTGGACCGCGGCGTCTCGATGGCCGACCTCAAGAGCGTGCTTCAGACCTTCGCCACCGAGATGTACGGGCCGAAGGTGAAGATCCGGCTGCGGCCGCACTTCTTCCCCTTCACCGAGCCGAGCGTGGAGTATGATTTCAGCTGCATCATGTGCGGCGGCAAGGGGTGCCCGGTGTGCAAGCACTCCGGCTGGATCGAGATCGCCGGCGCGGGCATGGTCGACCCGGCGGTGTTTGCGAACGTCGGATACGATCCGGAGGAGTGGACCGGGTTCGCGTTCGGCATGGGGATCGAGCGGCTGGCGATGCTCCGCTACCGGATTCCGGATCTTCGGCTTTTGTATGAAAACGATGTTCGCTTCCTCGAACAGTTCTGACGGAGGAAACTTTTCAAATGGATATTTCACGTAACTGGCTGACGCAGTACGTCGCGGTTGACTGCGACATTCCGACGCTCTGCGACAAGCTGACGATGGCCGGCATCGAGGTGGAAGCGGTCGAGTCGGCGGGCACCGTTCCCGCCGGTGTGGTGGTCGGCCGGATTCTCGAACGCAAACCCCACCCGGATTCGGACCACATGTCGGTCTGCAAGGTGGATGTCGGGCAGGGCGAACCGCTGCAGATCGTCTGCGGCGCGCCGAACTGCGACGCGGGCAATACGGTTCCGGTGGCGTTGATCGGCACGGTGTTCCACACGCCGGAAGGGGATTTCAAGATCAAGAAGTCGAAGCTGCGCGGCGTCGAATCGATGGGCATGATGTGCAGCGAGAAGGAGCTGGGGTTCTCCGACAACCACGAGGGGCTGATGATTCTCGACTCCTCGCTGAAGCTCGGAACCCCGGTGGAGAAGCTCTACCCGGGTGACACCCGGATTGAGGTGGAAGTGACGCCGAACCGCCCCGACTGGCTGTCGATGTGGGGAATTGCGCGCGACGTCTCCTGCCTCTTCGGGGTGGAGGCGAAACTGCCGGAGATCAAGGTGCCGGAGTGCAATATCCCCGCGCCGAATCTGGTGACGGTCGAAGCACCGGATCTCTGCCCCCGTTATATCGGGCGGGTGATCCGCAACGTCAAGGTCGGCCCCAGCCCGAAGTGGATGCGCGAGCGCCTGGAGAGCGTCGGCCTGCGGTCGATCAACAACATCGTGGACGTCACCAACTTCGTGCTGATGGAGCTGGGGCAGCCTCTGCACGCCTTTGACCTGGCGAAGCTCGAAGGCGGCCGGGTGGTCGCCCGCCGGGCGAAGTCCGGCGAGAAGATCGTCACGCTGGACGGCAAGGAATTGACGCTCGAACCCCGCCACCTGGTGATCGCCGATGCGGCGAAGCCGATGGCGCTGGCCGGCGTGATGGGCGGCGAGTACTCCGGCGTGACCGACGCGACCACCGACGTGCTGATCGAAAGCGCGCTCTTCCTGCCCTCGAACATCCGGGCGACCAGCCGCGAGCTGGGGATCTCCAGCGATTCGAGCTACCGGTTCGAGCGCGGGGTGGATTTCGACATGTGTGCGGTCGCCTCCGACCGCGCGGTGCAGCTGATTCTGGAGACCGCGGGCGGCGAACTTGCTTCGGAGAAGGTGGATGTCAACAGCGGCCGCCCGGAGGAGAAGGTGATTCCCTGCCGGTTCGACCGGATCCGCGCCCTGATCGGCACGGAGGTCTCCAACGAACGGATTGTCGACATTCTGCGGCGGCTCCATTTGAAGGTGGACGAAGTGACCGAAACGGGATGCCGGGTGACGGCGCCGCTCTTCCGGCTCGATCTCTCGCGCGAAGCGGACCTCGCCGAAGAGGTGGCCCGGATTCACGGGCTGGACAAGATCCCGGAAATTCCGGTTGACGGCAAGCTCTGCCACTCCATCGGGGAGGACACCTACTGGAGACTGCAGGGGTTGCGCGACAAGGTGATCGAGACCGGGTTCTACGAGTGCATGCACTACAGCATGGTCAACGTCAATTCGGCGCTGGCGGACCGGCGGTTCCGGCGGGAGGACCTGATTGAGCTGTCGAATCCGCTGAGCCTGGAGCTGGCGGTGCTCCGGCCGGGGCTGCTCGGCGAGATGCTCGGCACGATCGAGCGGAACATTTCGCGCCGGAACCTCAATCTGCGGCTCTTCGAGATCGGCAAGGTGTTCTGCGGCAATCCGGAGCTCTTCCCGGAGGAGCGGTTCGAGCTGTGCATGGTGCTCACCGGGCAGCGTTCGCCGGAGCGGTACTCCGGCGAACGGAAGCTGGAATACGACTTCTACGACCTCAAGGGCGCGCTGGAGACGCTGTTTGAACTGGCGCGGGTGAAACGCTACCGGTTCGTGCCGGCGGAGGACGCCCGGTTCCGGCCCGGCCACGCCGCCGAGGTGTGGATCGAAGGGAAGAAGGCGGGCGCCTTCGGCGAACTGGCCGCCGACCTGACCCGCGGCTGGCGCACCACCTATCCGGTGTTCGCGGCGCAGCTGGAGGTGGATGTGATTCTGGCCGCCGACCACGGCACCGGGTACTATGTGCCGTTCCCGCTCTTCCCGGCGACGGAGCGCGACGTGGCGTTTGTGGCCGACGAAACGCTCTCGAATGCGGACATTCTCGAATTCATCCGCAAGTGCAAGCTGCCGGATCTGGAATCGGCGCAGGTGTTCGACGTCTTCGTCGACGACAAGCTGAAGGCCGAGCACAAGAAGAGCATGGCCTACGCGCTGATCTTCCGCAACCGGGAGCGGACGCTCACCGATGCGGAGGTCAACGCCCGGTTCGAGAAACTGCGTACCCGACTGGCTTCGGAGCTCAAGGTGGAGCTTCGCTGACGGGGATCGGTCCGGCTTCCGGCGTTCGGCGCCGGGAGCCGTTTGAACATAAGAAGAGAATAGAACATTTCATATTGTCTGGAGGTTTGCGATGGCGAACAACAAAGTGGCGGGCACCATTTACGAGGGGATGCTCGATGCCCGGGGGCTCAAGTTCGGAATCGTCTGCGCCCGGTTCAACGACTTTTTCGTGAGCAAGCTGCTCGAAGGCGCGATGGATGCGATCGTCCGCCACGGCGGAAAAGCGGAGTCGGTGAGCGTGGCCTACGTGCCCGGTTCCTATGAGATTCCCTTCGCGGTCAAGCGGCTGCTGCAGTCGGAGAAGAAGTTCGACGCGGTTCTCGCGCTCGGCGTGGTGATTCAGGGGGCGACCCCGCATGCCGGATACATCAACTCCGAGGTGGCGAAGAGCCTCGCCCAGCTCGGGCTGGAGTTCGGAATTCCGGTCACCTACGGCATGATCACCGCGGACAATCTCGAACAGGCGATCGAACGCAGCGGCACCAAGGCCGGCAACAAGGGCGTCGATGCCGCGCTCGCGGCGATCGAAATGGCCAATCTGAACAAAGCGATCCGGTAAGGCACCTATGTTCGACGACGAAAACAAAGAGCAGGCCGCGGGGCGGCCGCACGCGAAACGGCTCGGCCGGGAACTGGCGATGCAGTATCTTTTCCGCTGTGACATGCGGGGGGAACTGCCGGATGCGGCCGGGTTCGACCTCTTCTTCGACGAGGTGCGCGACGAGCACGGACTTCATGAGAACCGGTTCGCCCGCAAGGGGCGGGAGTATGCCACGGAGCTTTACACGACGGTTGCGGTTCACCGCGACGAGATCGATGAGACGATCCGGAAGCGTTCGGAGCACTGGGACTGGGACCGGCTCTCGCTGGTCGACCGCAACATCATGCGGATTGCGGTGGCGGAGATGCTCTACTTCGACGCGGTTCCGCCGGTGGTGAGCATCGATGAGGCGGTGGAGATCGCCCGGGACTACTCCGGCGAGACGGCCGGGAATTTCATCAACGGCGTCCTCAACGGCGTCAAAGACACCCTGAAGCGTGCGCCGCGCGGCGAAAAAGCGGCAAAGGAGTGAGGTTGCTCTCATGAAATCGATCTTCTCCATCTTCAAGCGCGGACTGGAAAAGACCGCCACCCGGGTGACGCGGAGCATCACCGGCATCTTTACCGGCATCAAGGCGCACAGCGCGGCCTCCTTCGAGGAGCTTGAGGCGCTGTTGATCGCGGCGGATTTCGGCGTGCCCGCGTCGTTGCGGATTGTCGGCGACATCCGCGACCGCTACGAGCGCGGCGAAATCGCCACCAATGCCGATCTGGTGCGTGTGGCGGCCGGCACGGTCCGGGAGATTCTGAGCTCCCGGAGCCGGGAGATCCACTATGCGGAGCCGGGGCGGCCGACGGTGATTCTGATGGTCGGCGTCAACGGCAGCGGCAAGACCACCACCATCGGCAAGCTGGCGGCGCGGCTGCACGGCGAGGGGAAGAAGGTGATTCTGGCCGCCTGCGACACCTTCCGGGCGGCGGCGGTGGAACAGCTTCAGCTCTGGGGAGAGCGAACCGGCTGTCAGGTGGTTTCGTCCAGACACGGAGCGGACCCGGCGAGCGTCGCCTACGACGCGACGCAGGCGGCGATCGCCCGGAATGCGGATTTTCTGCTGATCGACACCGCCGGGCGGCAGCACAACCAGAAGGGGTTGATGGAGGAGCTCGCCAAAATCCGCCGTTCGGTGGAGAAGGTGTTCCCCGGAGCGCCGCAGGAGGTGTGGCTCACGGTGGATTCCACGCTGGGGGCCAACGTGATCAGCCAGGCCCGGGAGTTCACCCGGGCGGCCGGCGTGACCGGGCTGGTGCTGACCAAGCTCGACGGCACCGGCAAGGGAGGAATGGTGGTCGCGCTCCATCAGGAGTTCGAACTGCCGACCTTCTTCATCGGCCTCGGCGAACAGCCGGAGGATCTCCAGCCCTTCAGTCCGGAATACTTTACGGATGCGCTCTTCGGTGAAGAGGCGTCTTCTGAACCATAACCCCGAGAGGAATATGAACGAGACATCCAGAACGGATCGGGAATTCATGCACGAAGCGCTCGCGCTCGCCCGCATGGGCTGGGGATTGACCAGTCCGAATCCGATGGTCGGCGCGGTGATCGTCCGCGACGGCGAGATCATCGGCCGCGGCTACCACTGCAAGGCGGGGGAGGCGCACGCCGAAATCAACGCGCTGCGCGACGTGGCGAAGCATGGGATCGATCCGGCGGGCAGCACGATGTATGTGACGCTCGAACCCTGTTCGACCCACGGCCGGACCGGTCCGTGCACCGAAGCGATCAAGAAGGCCGGAATCCGGCGGGTGGTGATCGGCGCGCTCGATCCGAATCCGAAGCACTCCGGCGCCGGGGTGGAACTGCTCCGCGAAGCCGGCATCGAGGTCACGGTCGGCGTGGAGCGCAACGCCTGCAGTGAGATCAATCAGCCTTTCTTCTGCTGGATCACCACCGGGCGGCCGCTGGTCATTCTGAAGATGGCGATGACGCTCGACGGCAAAATCGCCACGGCGGACGGGGAGTCCAAGTGGATCACCGGGCCGGAGGCGCGGCGGCGGGTGCAGCAGCTCCGTCGTCTCGCCGATGCGGTGATGGTCGGCGGCGAGACGGTGCGGCGGGATCATCCGGCGCTGACGGTGCGCGAACCGGACTCCTGGCCCTGCCAGCCGTTGCGGCTGATCGCCAGCCGCAGCATGGACGAGGAGGAGCTGGCGGCGTACTTCCCCGACGGCAACGCGGAACTGGTTCAGCTGAATGTGGCGGATGACTGGGGCATGCTGCTCGATCATCTGGGGTTGCGCAACATCACCTGCCTGCTCATCGAGGGGGGCGGGGAGCTTGCCGCGTCGGCGCTCAACGCCGGTGTGGTCGATTACGTGGAGTTTCATATCGCGCCGAAACTGCTCGGCGGGCGGGACAGCCGTCCGGTGCTGGGCGGTGACGATCCCGATTCGATGGCGCTGGCGCGGAAACTGCACCGGGTCAAGGTGACCCATTACGGAGAGGATATCGCCATCTCCGGATTTCTCAAGGAGTGACAGCGATGTTTACGGGTCTGGTGGAATCGGTCGGCAAACTGGTCGGACGCAGCGGAGAACACATCCGGGTTCGTCCCGCGCGGCGCTTCGAATCGCCGCAGTTCGGGGAGAGTGTCGCGGTGAACGGCTGCTGTCTGACGCTGGAGCGGGATTTCCCGGACGGGACGCTGGAATTCTTCACGCTGGCGGAGACCCTCGACCGGACCAATCTCGGCCGTCTGCCGATCGGCAGTCTGGTCAATCTGGAGCGGGCGCTCCGGCTGGGCGACCGGCTCGGCGGGCACCTGGTTTCCGGGCATATCGACAGTGTCGCCGCAGTGCTCTCTTTCACCCGGTGCGCCGACGGGGATTTCGAACTGGTGGTGGAACTGCCCGAACTGCTTGCACCCGAGGTGGTGGAGAAGGGCAGCATCGCCATCGACGGTGTTTCTCTCACGGTGGTGCGGGTGGAGAAGGGGTCGTTCGCGGTGCGGCTGATTCCGGTGACCCGCGCTGAGACGGCGCTCGCCGGGCGGACGCCGGGGACGCTGGTCAACCTCGAGGGCGATCTCATCGGGAAATATGTGCTCCGTCAGCTCGCCCTGCGCGACGGCGGTGCGGCGGGGGAAACGGAGCGCCGCTCCGGTTCGTCGATTTCGATGGAGACACTGCGTCAGGCGGGGTTTCTATGAAATCATTGTTCGCCGTCGAGCCGGGCAGCGAAACTGCGTTCGAACAGCTGCCGGATTCTCTGCCCGCCCCGTTTGAACGGATTGAACTTCCGGGCGAACTGCTCGATGTGGCGGCGATTCGTAAGCGTCTGCTCAAGCCGGTGCGGGGGCTTACGCTGGGGGTCGCCGACGTGGTTGCGCCGGAGCTGGCCCGCCGGGTGGCGGAGGCGGATCTGCCGGTGCGGCTGGAGTTCATGCGGCTCTTCCGCGAACGGTGCCGCCGGGCGTCGGAACTGCGGGTGTCGGAGCTCACGGCTGATTTTGATTTTTCCCGCGCCGTTGCGGAGCCGGAGTACGGCCGGCACTTGCGCACATTGTTGCGCGGCTGTTATGGAATTCTGGAGGAGTTCCGCATGACCTTGCGCTTCCCGGTGCGGATCGATTTCGCCGCCGGAGAGGACGCGGCGCGGTACGTGCGGCAGTTGCGCGACCTGCTCTATCCCCGGCTGGGGCTGGCTCTGGAGGTGGATCTGGAGGAGCCGTTCCCGGAGGGGAGCCGTCTGCCGGAGGCGCTTCGCTTTCACAGCTCCTACTGGCGGCTGCGCTGTGCGGAACCGCTGGAATATGCTTCGTTCCGGGCATTTGCACCGGAGGATTCCGATGGAAACAGCACCGTGCCGCGCCGGCTGGTGTTCGTCCCCTCCGGGCCGCCGGACCGGCTCCGGCTTGCGGAGCTGGCGGCCCAGCTGGAGGGCGGCGCGCCGGAGGTGATCCAGCGGGAACTGTTCTTCGATGGCGCCGGGAGCGGCGCCGGAATCGCTTGAAAATGAAATTTCACCTTCCTTGACCGGAGGGGAAAGGAGTCTACTCATGAATCTCGGAGTCAATATCGATCATGTCGCCACCGTGCGTCAGGCGCGGCTGGCGGAACGTCCTTCGCCGCTCGAGGCGGCACTGCTCGCCGAAGAGGGCGGCGCCTGGGGGATCACCGCGCATCTGCGCGAGGACCGGCGGCACATTCAGGACCGCGACATCGAAGCGCTTGTTGCCCGGGTGCACCGTCTCAACATGGAGATGGCGGTCACGCCGGAGATGCTGGAAATCGCCGTGCGGGTCCGTCCGCACAGCTGCTGTCTGGTGCCGGAGAAGCGGGCGGAACTGACCACCGAAGGCGGTCTCGACGTCGCCGGTCAGCCGGAGAAGATCCGCGAGGCGGTCGCCCGGCTCAAGGGGGCCGGCATCGTGGTGAGCTGTTTCATCGACCCGGAAGAGCCGCAGCTCGCCGCCGCGGCCGCCGCCGGGGCCGATTATGTCGAACTGCACACCGGAACCTATTCGAATGCGGCCGGCGAGGCGCGCGCCGCCGAACTGGAACGGCTGAAGCTGGCCGCGGAGTTCGCCCATGCGGCCGGACTGCGGGTCAACGCCGGGCACGGCATCGACTATGAGAACATCGCCGGAATTCTGACCGTGCCGCACCTGTGCGAGCTGAACATCGGCCACTCGATCGTCGGGCGGGCCATCATGGTCGGCATGGTGCAGGCGGTGCGGGAGATGGTCCAGCGGATGCAGGCGTACCGCGGCTGATGCCCGTCCTGGGGGAGGTTTCATGACGGAGAAGAGCCGGCTCGGCATCCTGAAAAGCTCGTTCGGCGTTTCGATCGCCACGCTGCTCAGCCGCGTGCTCGGGCTGGTCCGTGTCATGTGCGAGGCGCGGGTGCTGGGCGGCGGCAGTGTCGCCAGCGCCTGGTTTCTCGCCTTTGCGATTCCGAACCTCTTCCGGCGTCTGCTCGGGGAAGGGGCGCTCGGCACGGCGCTGATCCCGCTGGTCACCCAGACCGAGAACGACGCCGGTCCGGAGAAGGTGCGGCGCGATCTTGCGGTGATCTTTTCGGTGCTGAGCGGGGTTCTCGCGCTGATCGTGGTGCTGGTCGCCGGTGGTGCGATCGGACTGCGCAATTTGTCGGAACTCCCCGGCGTCGCGGAACGGTTCCCCATCCTCGGAACCGAACGGATTCAGCTGGCGCTCCACCTGCTGCCGCTGCTGATGCCCTATGCGTTTTTCATCTGTCTGGTCGGCGTGGTGGGGGCGGTGCTCAACACCCGGCGGGTGTTCGTTCTGCCCGCGCTCGGAGCGCTGTTGCTGAACCTCTTCCTGATCGGCGGACTCGTCGTCGCCCGGTTGCTGGCGGTGCCGGAGGAGGAGCTGCCGCAGTTTCTTTCGGCCCTCGCGGTGCTGGTACTGCTCTCCGGGGCGATTCAGCTCGGGTTTGTGCTGGTGCTGCTCTGGCGGTACGGACGCTTCCCGCTGCTCGGGCGGAAAAGTTTCGCCGACTGGTCGGTGCTCCGCCAGCTCTGCAAGCTGGTACTGCCCGGCATGATCGGCGGCGCGGCGCTTCAGATCAGTTTTCTGGTCGACCGCACGCTGGCCATCTGGCTCGGGCCGCAGGCGGTTCCGGCGCTGACCAACGTCGACCGGATTGTCGATCTGCCGATCGGAATCTTCGCCATCTCGCTCGGTTCGGTGCTGATGGCGGGGATGGCGCGTGCCGCCGCCCGGGGGGATCAGGAGGAGCTGTGCGGCGATCTCCTTTTCAGTCTGCGCCACGTCTACTTTCTCTGCATCCCGATGGGGGTCGGGGTGGTGCTCTTCTGGGAGCCGCTGATCCGGATGCTCTGCCTCGGCGGAAACTACACCGAAAGCGACCTGCTGGCCACCCGGATGGTGGCGATTTTCTACGGCGCGGGGATCCCGTCGTTCTGCGTGCTCAAGGTGGTTCTGCCGGTCTTTTACGCGCGGAAGATCATGACGATTCCGCTCTACTCCTCGCTCCTGTCGATCGCGGCGAACATCGTGCTCAATCTGATTCTGATGTGGCCGCTGAAGCAGGGGGGAATCGCGCTGGCGACGGTACTTTCGTCGATGCTGAACAATGCGATTCTGCTCACCTGCCTCCACCGGGAGGGGTTTGCGCTTCAGGGGAGGAGGATGTTCGGCGCGTTTCTCCGGGCTCTGCTGTTTTCGCTCGCGGTCGGGGTGCCGCTCTTCTTTGCTTACCCGCTGTTGCGGGAGTATCTGAGCTTCCGCTTTGTCGGGGAGTTCCCGGCGTTCTGCGTGCTGGCGCTCTGCTTCTGCGGCGGATATTTCGGACTGCATCTGCTCTTCCGCACCGAGGAGCCCCGGGAATTTTTCGGGATGCTCCGGCATCGTTCCTGACGGAGTTGCGGGAGAAAGAGAGGCTCTTTGCGGTTTTCTTTGGCCGGCGGAGTGGAATTTTCCGCCGGTTCGCTGTATAGTATCGTCAAACAAAAGAGGCGCAATGAAGAACAACGACGATACAAGAGACGCCATGATGCTCGGGGTCGGGCTGGATAATCAGGACGGGCACAAACGGGTGACCCGCGGCGATAATTTCTGCCTGATCGGCGGCTCGGAGGAGACCCATGACCGGATGACCGAAACGGCGATCAAGGTCAACGAAAAGCTCGCCCGCAAAGGCAAACAGTTGCGGGATGTCTCGCCGGAGGAGTTCGCCGACCTGGTGCGGGAGGCTTCGGAGCGATGAGCTGTTTCCGCGAACTGCGGCAGCAGCTGGCCGGAATGTTCCTTGCCGCCGGGGTGGAAACTCCCGCCGTCGACGCCGAACGGCTCATCGCGGAGATCGCCGGATTCCCCCGTGCCGAACTCTTTCTCCGGGGGGAGGAGCCGGTTCCGGAGCCGCTCGAGAGGAGCATTCTCCGCCTGGCGGAGCGCCGCGCCGCCCGCGAACCCCTGCAATACCTGACCGGCCGGGCCGCTTTCATGGATCTGGAGCTGGAGGTGAACGGCGACGTTCTGATTCCCCGCCCCGAGACCGAACTGCTGGTCGAATGGGCGGTGCGTCACCTGCCGCAGGGCGGGGCTCTGCTCGATCTCGGCACCGGTTCCGGGGCGATTGCGCTGTCGGTCGCCGCGATGCGTCCGGATGTTTCGGTGACCGGCGTCGATCTTTCGCCCGCCGCACTCCGGGTGGCGGAGCGGAACCGCCGCCGTTACTGTCTGGAACGGGTCCGGTTGCTCGAATCGGACCTCTTTTCCGCCGTCGCGGGGGAGAAATTCGATCTGGTCGCGGCCAATCTGCCCTACGTGACCGAGGAGGAGTATCCTGCGCTGTCGCCGGAGGTGCGGGAGTTCGAGCCGCGCCTCGCGCTGGTCGCCGGAGACGGCGGCATGGCGCTGATCGCCCGGGCGGTGCGGGATCTTGCCGGATTTCTGACGCCGGGCGGGAGGGCGATTTTCGAACTTTCGCCGCCGCAGGCGCCGCGCCTGGAGCGGATGCTCGCCGAAACCAGAGCGTTCGCCGGAATCGAAGTGATACAGGACTACACCCGCCGCGACCGGTTCGTCGCCGCCCGCCGGAACGGATGACGCCATGGACCCCTGCCGGAAACTCTGCAAACTGACGGTCGAGGCGATCGGCCGCTTCCGGATGATCGGCGAAGGCGACCGGGTGCTGGTCGGCCTCTCCGGCGGCAAGGACAGCTTCGCGCTGCTGCATGTGCTGCACGAACTGCGCCGCCGGGCGCCGGTACGGTTCGAGGTGATCGCGGCCACCTTCGACCCGGGATTCCCGGAGTTCAATCTGGAGGGAATCCGCGCCTACTGCCGGGAGCGGAACTGGGAGCATCACACGGTCTCTCTGCCGATTGCGCAGATTCTCGAGGAGAAGCGGTTCACCGGGGCGCCCTGCGTGCTCTGTTCGCGACTGCGGCGGGGGAAGCTCTCCGGACTCGCCGCCGAACTCGGCTGCGGCAAGCTGGCGCTCGGGCAGCATTTCGACGACATCGCCGCCTCCTTTCTGATGAGCCTCTGCCGGGGGCAGGGATTGTCGACGATGGGGCCGAACGTGGCGACGCACGAGGGGAACCTCCGGGTGATCCGGCCGTTCGTGCTGGCGCCGGAGGCGCTGATCCGCGAGGCGGTGAGCGTGTGGGAGCTGCCGCGGGCGGGGATTTGTCAGTATGAATCGCAGCTGGAGGAGGGGGACCGTGTCTTCTTCCGGAAGCTGGTGGATGAGCTCGCGGAGCGGATTCCCAACCTGCGCTCGAACTTCTGCAGTTCGCTCGGGCGGATTGAGGCGGAACATCTGCTGGATCCACGTTATCTCTTTCAATCGGAACAACAAGGAAACGAACCATGAAGATCGTTCACTTCTCGGACCCTCATGCGGGCGGCCCCGCGGAGGATCTTCTCGCCTATATCGACAAACGCTGGGTGGGGGTGTTCAACTACAACTTCCGCCGGAAGTTCCGCCACGACATGACCAAGCTGGAGAACGCGGTCCGCTACATTCTCGACACGAAGCCGGATGTGGCGGTCTGCACCGGCGACCTGACCAGCACCGGCCAGCCGGGGGAGTTCGAGCTGGTGCGGCCGATTCTGCGCCCGCTGCGGGATTCGTCGATTCCGCTGATCTACCTGCCGGGGAATCACGACTGTTATGTGAAGCGGCCGAAGTGCGTGAAGGCGGTCAATGAAATGGTCGAATATCTCACCCGGGGGGATTACCGGTTCGGCGACCTCCCGGTCGTCCGCGAATACGCCGGGGTGGAGTTCCTGCTGCTCAACTGCAGCCGCCCGTCGAATCTGCTCTGTTCGTGGGGATTCGTCGATCCGCGCGACGCGGAGTACATCGTGCGCGAGTGCGGCGCGCCCCGGAAAGGGCCGCGGATTCTCGTCTCGCACTATCCGATGATCGAACACCATCCGATTCTGCGGGTGCGTCACCGGCTCTTCGGCCAGCAGCGGCTGCTCGAACTGCTCCGGAGTCATCAGCTCGATCTCTCGCTCTGCGGACACGTTCACAAGCCCTATCTCGAGGTGGATGACTCCGGCCGGGGCGAATGCTGTGCCGGTTCGGTCACCCGCAACGGCAGCATGGTCGAGATCGACTACAGCGAATCGGAGAACCGGTTCCACTACCGGACCATCGCCCTCTAGTTCCGGTGAGGAAGGCAACAACACAAGGGGAGGATCTGACGATGAAACCCATTCTTTATCTCGAAGGCGCATCCGGAATCAGCGGCGATATGACCGTCGCCGCACTGCTCGACCTCGGCGGCAGCCGGGAGAAGCTCGACGCGGTCCTTGCCAGCCTCCGTCTGGAGGAATTCCATTACGGCGTGTCGCGGAAGTGTTCCTGCGGCATCGCCGGATGTGATTTCGACGTGATTCTGCACGATCATCACGATCATGACCATGAGCATGACCATGACCATGACCACGGGCACGACCACCATGAGCACGACCACGGGCATCCGCATGACCACGGGCACGGCCACCATGAGCAGGAGCAGGAACATCATGAGCATGTTCACCCTCACGAACACCGGAATCTCGCCGATGTGTATGCGGTGATCGACCGGGGGGAGATGAGCGACCGCGCCCGGGAGCTGGCGAAGAGAATCTTCCGGATCATCGCGGAGGCGGAGTCCGAAGCACACGGCTGTCCGGTGGAGGAGGTGCACTTTCACGAGGTCGGCGCAGTCGATTCGATCGTCGACATCGTCGCGGCGGCGGTGCTGGCGGATGATCTCGGCATCGAGGAGTGTGTGGTGACCGGGCTCACCGAAGGCTCCGGATTTGTCCGCTGTCAGCACGGCGAACTGCCGGTCCCGGTGCCGGCGGTGTTGAACATCGCCCGGAAGTACGGCATCGCACTGCGCCCCTCCGCCTGCCGGGGAGAGCTGGTGACGCCGACCGGCATCGCGATCGCCGCCGCGCTCCGGACCCGGACGGCTCTGCCGGAGCTCTATACGGTCGAAAAGGTCGGCATCGGGCTTGGCAAGCGCGACGTCGGCCGGGCGAACCTGCTGCGGGCGATGCTGTTGCGCGAAGAGTCCGCGCCGGAGGCAATTCAGGTGATCGAGTGCAACATCGACGACTCCACCGGCGAGACGCTGGGCAACGCGATGGAACTGCTGTTGAAGGCGGGGGCGCGGGATGTCCACTTTCTCCCCTGCTTCATGAAGAAGAACCGGCCCGCCTGGCTGCTCCGGGTGATCGCTGACGCGGCGAAGGTGCCCTGCTTCGAGGAGATCCTCTTCCGCAGTACCACCACCATCGGAGTGCGAAAGTATCCGGTCGAACGGACCGTCATGGAGCGCGAAGTTGTCGAGGTGAAGCTCCCGTTCGGCACGGTCCGGGCGAAGCGCTGTTCCTTCGGCGGAATCGTCCGCCGTTACCCCGAGTACGAGAGCGTGAAACAGGCGGCGGAAACCGCCGGACTCCCCTTCCTCGAGGCCTGGCACGCGGCGGAGAAGGCGCTCGGCGAAGCCGAACCGTCAGACGTGTAGAACGAATTCCGCCACCTGCGACGCGATGTCGCGGGCGGTGAGTTTCGCGGCGCGGCGCAGGTCGGCGACCGCGCCGTGCGGAACCGGTTTTCCGGCGGGCCAGCCGAAGGTGAGCCTTCCGGCGCAGGGGAGGCCGGCGACCGCTTCGTCGAGCGCGGAGCCCAGCCCGCCGACCACCACATGATCTTCGATGGAAACCACCAGACGGCCGGGCGCCAGTTTCCGGGCCAGCTCCCGGTCGAACGGGGCGAGAAAGCGGGCGTTGACGACCGTGCAGTCGAGGGCGTGTTCCTGTTCGAGCAGAGCGGCCGCGTCGAGCGCGGTGCGGCACTCCGGCCCCATCGCCCAGAGCACCGGCCCGGAACCTTCCCGCAGAATCTCCGCATGGCCGGTTTCGAGCGGCGCGGCGGGGCATTCCGGCGCCTCCTGCGTGCCGCCGCGCGGATAGCGGATCGCCACCGGGGAGGCCAGCGAGCGGGCGTACTCCAGCATCGGGAGCAGTTCCGCCTCACAGCGGGGCGCGAGAATCACCAGCCCCGGCATGGCGCGCAGAAATCCGAGGTCGTAGATCCCGTGGTGGGTCGGACCATCTTCGACGGCGCCGGCCCGGTCGATGGCGAAGATCACCGGCAGCTGCGGCAGAACCACATCATGGTAGATACAGTCGAGCGCGCGCTGCAGGAAGGTCGAATAGATGGCGCAGACCGGACGGAGTCCGGCGGCGGCCAGTCCGGCCGCGAAGGTGACCGCGTGCTCCTCGGCGATTCCGGCGTCGTAGAAGCGGCGGGGATACGCCCGGCTGAACGGTTCCAGCCCGGTGCCGGAGGCCATCGCCGCCGTGATGGCGACCAGATCGTCGTATCGGCTCGCGAGTTCGAGCATCGCGTCGCCGAAGGCGCGGGAGAAGGTCATTTTCTTTCCGCCGCGCAGCTCCCCGGTGGCGCGGTCGAATCCGGAAACGCCGTGGTAGCGTTCGGGCGAGCGGACGGCGAATTCACAGCCGTGTCCCTTTTCGGTGACGACGTGAACCAGCACCGGCCCCTCAAATTCGCGCACCTGGCGGAAGGTGCGCAACAGGTCCGGCAGGGAGTGGCCGTTGATCGGGCCGATGTAGCGGAACCCCAGCTCTTCGAAGACCACCCCGGGCAGGATCAGACTCTTGATCACATCCTCCAGCCGCCGGATGAACCGGTGGATCGTCTCGTGGCGCGGCAGGGTCATGAGCATCCGTTTCGCGGCGGTTTTCAGCCGGTTGTAGCGGGGACCGATCACCAGCCGGTTGAGGTAGTAGGCGAGGCCGCCGACGTTCTCGGAGATCGACATCTTGTTGTCGTTGAGCACCACCACGAGGTTGCTGCCGTCGCGGTGGGCGTTGTTGAGCCCTTCGAGCGAGATGCCGCAGTTGAGCGACCCGTCGCCGACCACCGCGACCGCCCGCGCGGAACTCTTCGCCAGCGCGTTGGCCGCCGAGATGCCGAGCGCGGTGGAGATCGCGGTGCCGGCGTGCCCCGAGGCGCCGACGTCGTACTCCGCCGACTCCCACGAGGCGGGGAATCCGGCACAGCCGCCGCAGCGGCGGAGGCTCCGGAAGAACTCCCGGCGCCCGGTCAGAATCTTGTGCGTATAGGCCTGATGCCCCACATCGAACAGCAGCCGGTCGCGGGGCGTGTCGAAACAGTAGTGCAACGCCAGAATCAGCTCGACCGCGCCCAGATTGGAGGCGAGATGGCCGCCGTTTTCGCTGACCGTGGCGAGGATCAGTTCGCGGATCTCCGCGGCGACGGCGGGCAGCTCCTCCGGAGGAAGGCGGCGAAGCTCTTCCGGCGAATGGATTTTTTCCAGATACATGGTTCACTCCCCCCGATGCGGTTTCCGGATCCTGCGATAAATGATATAATGTAACGCGAAAGGTTTTTTTTGCAATTCCGGTTGAAGATAATCGGCCGTAAATTTGAATTTCATGCGCTTTTCATGTAAAGTAAAAAGGGAACCATACAGAGGAACAGGATGAGAAAAAAATCGATCAGTTTGCCGACGCTTCTTTTGCTGCTGCCGCTCCTTCTGGCAACGGCTGGATGCGTGTTTGAACCCTACCGGGAGACCGCGGAATTCGATCTTGTCGTGAAGCCGGTGGAGACGAAACAGCCGGTGGTCGTGCTGGAACTGCGCAACGAGTCGGCCTCCGGGGTCCGCCTGCATCGGCGGCTCGCGGCGGGGCGGGTGACGGGCGACCCCTACAACCGCTGGGTACTGCCGCCCGGAGAGCTGGTGGCGCGCGCCCTCACGCTGGCGCTCTCCGGCGGAAACGGCGCCGAATCGGTGATTCTGACCGGCTCGCTCGAATGCTTTGAACAGGATGTCGAGGCCGGCACCTTCCGCCTCGCCGGAAGAATCGGCCCCGCGGGCGGAGCCGCCGGGCGGATGAAGCGGTTCGACATCTCCGTGCCGGTGGAGGGGAACTCCGCCGAAGCGACCGCCGCCGCCGCTTCGGAAGCGGTGCGCCGCCTCGCCGGGGAACTCGCCGCCGGAAATTTCAAACCGTGACGGTGCACTGCCGATGGCGATGAAGATGAAAACCCCGCGCTCCTTCCGGGAGCTCTGTCTGCAGATTGCGGACTCCTCGATCGGCATGGTCGAAGAGTTCTGCCACTTCTGCCGATTCGGCGGTGAGCTCGGCCGCGCCGCCCTTCAGGCCGCGGCACATCCCCGCCGGATCAAGTGGAAAAGCGTCGCCTACTACATGGACAGCTGCGGGAGCGACGCCATGCCGATCATCGCACTGCTCGGTTTTCTGATCGGCGTGATTCTCGCGTTTCAGGCGATTGTCCAGCTCGGCCGCTTCGGGGTGGAGAACTACGTGGTCAACCTGGTCGGCACCGTGATCGTCACCGAACTTGCCCCGCTGGTTACCGCGGTGGTCCTCGCCGGCCGGACCGGCTCCTCGTTCGCCGCCGAACTGAGCTCGATGAAGGCCGACGAGGAGATCGACGCCATGGTGACGCTCGGCTTCGACACCGGCCGCTTCCTGCTGCTGCCCAAACTGCTCGCCATGATCCTCATCATGCCCGGGCTGACCATCATCTCGGATGTCTGCGGCATCGTCGGCGGCATGGCGATCGTCTGCTCCATGCTCCATGTCTCGGTCGCCGAGTATTTCGCCAGAACCTTTGAAATCATTCAGCCGATCGATCTCATGCAGGGGTTGACCAAGAGCGTCGTTTTCGGCGTCATCGTCGCGGCGGTGGGCTGTATGAAAGGACTTTACGCCGAACGCGACGCGCAGGGAATCGGCCGGGCGGCCACCAGTGCGGTGGTTATCGCGATTTTCCTCATCGTCGTCGTGGACGCCCTGCTCACCTCGCTGTTCGGCATCGCAAGCTAACGTAACGGAGAAAACGGTTGTACCATGAATGAAGCGAATAAATTCAAACTGGGGGCGTTCCTGCTGATCGCAGTCACGCTCCTGATCGTCGGATTCCTCTCCGCGGGAATCATGCAGATCTTCGCCCCGAAGTACCGGGCGATGACGGTGCTCAACACCTCGGTGGAAGGGCTCGCGGTCGGTTCTCCGGTCAAGTATCTCGGCATGCCGGTCGGCCGAATCACCGGCATGGCGATGCGCGAGAGCGACGGTTTCATCGCGGTCTACTTCGAGATTTTCCCCTCCGCGGTCGAGGCCGGGGAACCGGACAGCGACGGCGACGGATACGATGCGCTCAACGCCTCCGCTCTCATGCGCAGCAAGAACATGATGTGCTTCATCAACGCCGCCGGTATCATGGGCGGCTCCTATCTGGAGCTTTCGATCAACGACTCCAGCCAGCCCTCCACACCCCATCTGGACATCACGCCGCCGCCGGATGTGAGCTACATTCCGTCGCGCCCCTCCCACATCGGCAACGCGATTCAGAACATCAGCCGCATGCTCGACGAACTCGAAAAGGTCAACTTCATCCAGCTCGCCGACAAGCTCAACGAAACGCTCGACAACATGAGCGGCCTGCTCAACCAGAGCGAACTGCGCAACACACTCAAGAGCATCAACACGATCTGCAACAATCTTGAAAACTCCATCTCCCGCCTGCAGACGGTGCTCTCCGACAGCAACGTGGCGAAGCTCAACCGCTCGATCGACAACCTCGACGCCGGAATTCAGGAGTTCCGTTCCTCGCTGAACGGCAAGACCCTTTCGGAGACGATGGCGAACTTCGACGGCTTCCTCACCGAGGCGCGCGCCGCGATCGCCGACGCCCGCACCGGCAGCCGGGAGCTGGGCGAGCAGGCCGGCGAGGTGCGTCTCCGGCTCGAGATGAGCCTCACCCGGCTGGATAACATGCTCAAACAGCTTTCGACGCTGGCGGAAAATCTGAGCGCCGATCCCAATCAGTTCATCCGCGGCCGGCAGGAGACGCCGGTCCAGCCGGAATGAGCAGGAGGAGAGTTGCCAAAATGTCCAAAGATCCGATTCTCTCCTGTCTCAATCCGGAACAGGCCGCCGCCGCCGGCACCATCGACGGCCCGGTGCTGGTGCTCGCCGGCGCCGGAACCGGCAAAACCCGCGTCATCACCTATCGCATCGCCTACATGCTCCGCTCCGGAATTCCGCCGGAGCAGATCCTCGGCATGACCTTCACCAACAAGGCGGCGCGCGAGATGCGCGAACGGCTCGCATCGCTGGTCGATGCCGCCGTCGCCCGCCGGGTGACGCTCGGCACCTTCCACTCGTTCTGCATCCGCATCCTCCGGCGGGAGATTGCGAAACTCGGCTATCTGCCCGCCTTCACCATCGCCGACGACTCCGACCAGCAGGGACTGCTCAAGCAGGCGGCCGGCGCCCTCGGCTGTGCGCAGGGGGAGTTCCCGCTTTCGACCGTTCAGGCGATGATCAGCGGCTGGAAGAACCGGCTGATCCAGCCGGAGGAGGCCCGGCGGAGCGCCGACACCACCTTCGAATCGGTCGCCGCCCAGATCTACGAGGAGTACCAGCTGTTGCTCGAAATGCAGAACTCCCTCGACTTCGACGACATGCTCATGCTGGTCTACCGGCTCTTCACCGAACACCCCGACGTGCTCGAGCGTTACCGCGATCACTACCGCTATCTCCTGATCGACGAGTATCAGGATACCAATGCGGCCCAGTTCACCATCGTCAAACAGCTCGCCGGCGACCGCCGCAACCTCTGCGTGGTCGGCGACGACGACCAGAGCATCTACTCCTGGCGCGGGGCGGACATCAGCAACATTCTCGGCTTCCCCGAGCAGTTCCCGGGGGCGAAGGTGGTCAAACTCGAGCAGAACTACCGCTCGACTGCGCGGATTCTCAACGCCGCCAATGCCGTGATCGGGCTGAACGAGAAGCGGCACGAAAAACGGCTCTGGAGCGACCTCGGCGAGGGCGAACCGGTGCGGGTGGTCACGCTGGAGAACGGCGAGGCCGAGGCGGAGTTCATCGGCAACATGATCCAGCAGCTCAAGGAGCAGCAGCCGGAGCTCAACTACCGTGACTTCGCGATCCTCTACCGGTCGAACCATCTGTCGCGCCAGCTCGAACAGACGCTGCGGCGCCAGGGGGTCCCCTACCGGCTGGTCGGCGGGCAGGAGTTCTTCAAGCGGCGCGAAATCAAGGATGCGGTCGCCTACCTCAAACTGCTGGTCAATCCGCGCGATGACCAGAGTCTTCTGCGGATTCTCGGCACGCCGCCGCGCGGACTGGCGCAGAAGGCGGTCGACGCATTGAAACTCCACCGCAAGACGAAGCATCGGGCGATGTTCGAACTGCTCGGCGAGGAGGAGTTCCGGAA
>NZ_DBEXAY010000260.1:0-2853 GCF_048170485.1 Victivallis sp.
TTCTGGGGTATAACACGTCATCCGGGGACCCGGGGAATACCACCGCATCTGCAATCCTATTTTCTCGTAATCCGGCGTTCCATGGCGACAAGCATTGCTTTCCGGGAGTTCTGGAAACGCGCGGTTCCCCGCTGCAGCAGTCATGTCGATACAGTCCGGTTCGGTGAAATCGCCTTCTCCACGGAAATGGAACAGGCCGGATTTCACGGCCGTGCATTGATCGAAACAGAAGATCTGCAGGAGAACTGGAGCATCGGCTACAACCATCCGCTGGCAGTACATGCCGCCGATCGATTGATCGTAAATTACCGTCTGCCACTGCTCAAAGTGAAGGCGTTCGCCAAATTCCGGAACCGGCAAACCAGCTCAGGAGCAGAGATCATCCGCGCGCTGAATCGCAGCGGGAGCAATTATCCACTCCCCCTGCTGGAACGTCATCTGCGTCGAACCACCCCGCTCTCGTGGCAAAAAAATCTCCCTTCCACTCTGCTTCTGACCACATCGGAAAACGTCAGGCCGCCGACAAAGCCAATTTCACCCAAAATTGCGGTGTTTCTCCACGCATACTACCCGGATCTTCTACCGGAATTTTTCTCCGCGCTCAACCATCTGCAGGGCACCTTCGATCTCCATGTAACCACCCCCCATCGGGAACTGGAGAAGATTTTTTCACGATTCACAACTCCGCCGCAGGCAAATCTCACGTTGCATGTGACTCCGAACCGCGGCCGCGACATCGCCCCCTGGCTCAACGCAATTCCGTTGGAACAGCATCTTTCCTATGATGTGGCACTGAAGCTTCATACCAAGAAAAGTCCAACCGTCACCAGCGAATTCGGCAACCGCTGGCGGGAATTTCTACTTCAGGCTCTGCTGCCGTCCAGCGAAGGAGTGGATCGCCTTCTCCATGCCTTCGCCGATGATCCGGAACTCGGACTCATTCTCCCGCCATGGCCGCCGGTCGTCACTCTTCAGTGCCCCGCCGCCTACCTTGGCTCAGCCGCCGATTCCGCTCTGGCCCGGCAACTGCTCGACCGGCTCCGCCTCGTTCCGCCGGGAGAAACCGATCAACCGATCTTCTCGGCGGGAAGCATGTTCTACTACCGCCCGGCGGCAATCGCGCCTCTTCTTCAAGCCGGTCTTGATTACACAACGTTTCCGGCAGAACCTCTGCCGGAAGTGGGAACCATCGCCCACGCCATCGAGCGTCTGATTCCCTACATTGCTCAATCAAACAGCTACACCTACCGGCAGACCATGACGTTGGAAATGCTTCAGGATGCGTTTCGAACCTGCGAGGACCGCAGTACCTACCACTATACCACCGTCTACCGCTCGATGCGGGAACTTTATCACGCTGTCTGGAACTCCATCCGCTGGCGTACCGGGATTTCGCGAGGTGACCGATGGCCAACCGTTTGACCCGAATCGTCTACCCCCTGCTGGAACTGCTGCCGGAACCGGCGGCAGTCAAACTCAAAATTCTCGCACTGGTCCTGCTGCGCGACTACCGTTTTCTGATACCATCCTATCACGCCTATCCGCATGCAGCGAAGTTTGCAGATTATCCCCCGGAATGCGCGGATACAAAATTCCGGGGACTTGATCCGGAATCCCGCCGAATTGCCCGGGACTATCTGACACGGTGTCGTAACATCAATGTACTGCATAACCTCCCGCTCCCGCAGGAACTCTTTCTCGTTCATCACACCCGCTTGCGGGAACAGACGATTCTGCCGCCGCCGGAAACACGACAACTCCGACAGGCGCGCCGACGTTTCCGGCTCAACGGCGGTGCGGAATCATTGATTTTTCATCAGGGCGTGGCACTGTTGCCGGAATCCGTGAAAAAAAGACTTTCCGGAACCGATTTCGTGGATGCGGGAGCTTACCTCGGAGACGGTACGCTTCCCCTGCTGCAATACAGTCCCCGCCGCATTTTTGCCTTCGAACCTTCACGAATCAGCGGCCAGAAACTTCTTGCCAACCTCAATCAAGCCGCCGTTCCTCCTAACAAAGTTGAATGGATTCAGGCGGGGTTGGCAGCGACAGAGAGGAGCTGCCGATTCGCCGACAACGGCAGCGGCGATCAACGACTTGACCAGCCGGGAACGGAAGAGGTGCCCCTGTATCGACTCGATGATTTCGCCATCCGCCGCAATCTCCGGCTCGGTCTGCTCAAGGCCGATGTGGAAGGAATGGGCGTGGAACTGCTTCTGGGCGCGCTGGACACCATCCGCCGCGACCGCCCGGTGCTCGCCCTTTCGATCTACCATACACCGGAGGAGTTCTTCCGGCAATACGCCATCCTGCGGGAAGCAATTCCCGCCTACCGTTATCGGATCACCGATCTGCCTCCGGGCTCCGGATTTGAACTTACATTGCTAGCCTGGCCCGAAGAATCTGACGATACCAGCGCCGCCGATCGGAGCGAAGCACACGACTAGTTTCTGTCAGGCAAATTTGTCAGAGTCTGCAAAAAACCATATCAGCGGTCGAGCTGGAAGAGCGCGAAGCGCGGGAACTCCGGCAACCGCAGAGAAACGCCGCCCGGAACCGGTTCGGCGCTCCCCTCCCCCGCGGCCAGACGCCAGCGCGAAGAAGAGGTCGTCGTAATAATCCATTCCGGCATTCCCTTTCAACAAAAACAAGCCTCTGTTCTGCTCATTTTATAATAGAATCCCGGATTCTGAAAATACAAATCATATCGGGAACCTCCATTTCGTCCCAGAAAAAAATACCGCCGGAACAATCGACAGGATCCCCGTTTCAGCCGCCGATTCCCGGCTCTTTTCCCTGCCGTTCGGTCACGGTGCTTTCGGGATCTTGGCGACTGCAATCAATTTAAAAATT
>NZ_DBEXAY010000261.1:0-11962 GCF_048170485.1 Victivallis sp.
TTTTTCAGCAAAATCAACTGCGAGGTGGTTTCATGGCTCTCTGGGGCGGCAGATTCAGTTCGGCGACTCGGGACGAGGTCGCCCTCTATTCCGAATCGATCTCTTTTGACAAACGACTCTACAAGCACGACATCGAAGGCAGCAAGGCGCATGTGAAGATGCTCGCCGCTCGGGGGATCATCCCCGAGGCGACCGCGGAGGCGATCCGCGCCGAGCTGGACAACATCCGCCGTTGCATTGAATCCGGCGATTTCACCTACGATATCTCGATGGAAGATATCCATATGCACATCGAAAGCGCGCTCATCGACGTGCTCGGCGCCGAAGGGGCCCGCGTCCACTCCGCCCGCAGCCGCAACGATCAGGTGGCGCTGGATATCCGGCTCTATCTGCGCGATGAAATCGATTTGCTCATCGATGAACTTCGCGCCTTCCAGCGCGCGCTGGTCGGACAGGCCGCCGCTCATCCCCGCGCCATCATGCCGGGATTCACCCATCTTCAGCATGCGCAGGTGGTGCTTTTCGCCCATCATATGCTCGCCTATGTCGAAATGCTCGACCGCGACGCCGAACGGCTCGCCGACTGCCGCCGCCGCGTCAACGTCATGCCGCTCGGCTCCGGCGCCCTGGCCGGAACCACGCTGCCGATCGACCGCGAAATGGTCTGCCGGGAACTCGGCTTCGAACGGGTCACCCGCAACAGCATGGACGCGGTCGCCGACCGTGATTTCGCCATCGAACTGGTCAACGCTCTGGCGATCTTCGCGATGCACGCCAGCCGCCTCTCCGAGGATCTCATCCTCTGGTGCAGCCAGGAGTTCGGATTCGTCGAACTCGATGACGCCTTCTGCACCGGTTCCTCGCTGATGCCCCAGAAGAAGAATCCCGACGTCTGCGAGCTCACCCGCGGCAAGACGGCGCGGGTCTACGGCGACCTCACCGCGCTGCTCACGATGTGCAAAGGGTTGCCGCTTACCTACAACCGTGACCTCCAGGAGGACAAGGTGGCGATCTTCGACGCGCTCGATACCGCGAAGATGATCCTCAAGGTCTACCCGCCGATGATCGAGACGATGAAGATCCGCGAGGAGGCGATGCGCGCGGCGGCGTCCGATCCGGCGCTGATGGCGACCGACCTTGCCGAAAAGCTGGTGGAGCTCAAGGTGCCGTTCCGCAACGCCCACCACCGGGTCGGTTCGTTCGTCCGCTATTGCCGCGAACACGGGAAACGGCTCAACGAGGTGACGCTTGAGGAGATGCGCGAAACGATTCCGGAGGCGACGCCGGAGTTCCTCCAGCTGTTCGACCCGGAGCAGAGCGTTGCCAAACGTGACATCACCGGCGCGACCGGCTTCGATCAGGTGGCGAAACAGATCGAATTCTGGAAAAAAACGCTGGCGTGAACTTGTAAATCCGTTGATCGGAACTATATTAAACAATCCGCGTCCGATGGGGGCGCGGGAGACAACCAAACCAATGGCGACTTGAAACGAAAAAAGCGCCGCGAACAGGAAAGGAAGCCGTGAAAATGGCGAAAATCACCATCAATGATCTGTTGGAAGCCGGGTGTCACTTCGGTCACCAGACCCGCCGCTGGAATCCCCGCATGAAGGACTATGTCTACGGGGCCAAGAACGGGATCTCCATCATCGACCTCACCAAGACCATGTATCAGATTGCGGCTGCCTGCAACTTTCTGCAGCGCATCGTTGCCAACGGCGGCGACATCCTGTTCGTCGGCACCAAGCGGCAGATCCGCGAACTGGTCCGGAACATGGCCGAAGAGACCGGCATGTTCAGCGTCTCCGAGCGCTGGCTCGGCGGCACGCTGACCAACAATGTGACCATCTGCAAGAGCATCACCAAGATGGCCGAAATCGACCAGACGCTGAATTCGGAATCCGCCAAGTCGATGAAGAAGAAAGAGGTTTCCAGTCTGGCCCGCCGCGCCGAGAAGCTCCATCGCGATCTGGACGGCATCGCCGGCATGAAGCGTCTGCCCGCCGCGCTGGTCGTGATCGACGTCTGCAACGAGGCGAACGCGGTTCGTGAAGCCAACAAGCTGAATATTCCGATCGTGGCGATTGTCGATACCAACGGCGACCCGACGCTGGTGGATTACCCGGTGGCGGCCAACGACGATGCGGTCAAGTCGGTTCAGATCATCACCGGTCTCTTCGTCGAGGCGATCAAGGTCGCCAAGGAGATCTACCAGAAGAAGGTGACCGAGGAGCGGGAAGCCGCCGAAGCCGCCAAGAAGCTGGCTCAGGAGAAGGCCGATGATGCCGAGAAGGCGGAGAAGGCCGACAAGCCGCGCCGCGCGCCGCGCCGCAAGAGCGCCGATGACAAGCCGGTGAAGGCCGAGGCCGCGAAGAGCGAGCCCAAGGCGGAAGAAGCCGCCGCGGAAAAGGCCGAGTAAGCCAACCGATTGACATGAGGAGTGTGAAAAATGATTACTGCTAAGATGGTACAGGAGCTTCGGGAGAAGACCGGAGCCGGCATGATGGATTGCAAAAAGGCGCTGACCGCCGCTGACGGCGACATGACGCTGGCGATTGAAAACCTGCGCAAGTCCGGCGCCGCCAAGGCGGAGAAGAAGTCCGGCCGCGCCACCAACCAGGGCAAGGTCTGGACCAGCATCAACGACGATGCCGCTGCGATTGTCGAGGTTCTCTGCGAGACCGACTTTGCGGCGAAGACCGACAAGTTCGGCAATCTGGTCAAGAGCATTGCGGACAGCGCGCTCAAGGCGGCCGGCGAAGGCGACGTCACGGTTGCGGTGAACGAGGCGGAGAAGAACAACCTGACCGATCACATCGGTGTCATCGGCGAGAACATGCAGATTCGCCGCGCGGCCCGCTGGAAGCGTTCCGAAGGCTGTGCGTTTGCCAGCTATCATCATATGGACGGCCGGGTCAGCGTGCTGGTCGAGGTCGAGGGCGAGACCGATCCGGTCGTGCTCAACGACATCTGCCTGCACATCGCCGCGTTCAGCCCGAAATACATCAGCGAGTCGGATGTGCCGGCTGAAGTGATCGCCAAGGAGAAGGAGATCGCCGCCGCCGCCGATCCGAAGCTGGCGAACAAGCCGGCTGCGATGCTCGACAAGATTCTTTCCGGCAAGATCCGCAAGTTCTTCTCCGAAGTCTGCCTGATGGATCAGCCGTGGGTCAAGGACGACAAGACCACGCTGGCGAAGTTCCGCCCGAATCTCAAGGTGCGGCGCTTCATCCGCTGGGAGGTCGGCGAAGAGCTGTAACTCTTTGTTGAACCAGAGAAACACGGGCCGGAATGCAAATCCAGTCCGTGTTTTTTTATCTGCCGGTTTCCGCGATGGAGCCGGCGGAGTGTGAAACGAATGGTACATTTCAGTGAAACAACGCGGGCATTCTGCTTCCTTCATCTATCCATCCTGTTTGCGGGATTCACCGGCATTTTCGGGAAGCTGATCGCCCTTTCGAGCGGCGTGATGGTCTGGTGGCGGATGCTGTTCACGGCACTTCTGCTGATTCTGCTGCGCCGGTTCCTGCGGGTTGCGGGACTGTGCACCTGGCGGGACCGGCTGAAAATTTCCGGTGCGGGATTGCTTCTGGCCCTGCACTGGCTCTTCTTTTTCGGCAGCATCAAACTGTCGAATGTCTCGGTCGGGGTCGCCTGTTTCGGAATGATCGGATTTTTTTCGACGATTCTGGAGCCTTTGCTGCTGAAACGGAAATTCGAGTGGCTGGAGCTGGGGTGCAGTCTGCTGTCGATTGCGGGCATTCTGCTGTTCTTCTCTCTCGATCTGCGGTTTCGAACCGGAATTCTACTGGGAATTGTTTCGACGCTGCTCGCCTCGCTTTACACGATCGCCTCCCGTTTTCTGGGGCGGAGTTATTCGACGGAAACGATCCTGTATGGGGAGATGTGCGGCGGATTTCTCGCCTTGACGCTGCTTCTGCCATGGTATTTTCTGTGTTTCCCGGCCGTTCGTCTGTTGCCGAGCCTGCCGGAGCTCGGGGAACTGGTGGTGTTTGCCGCCGTCTGCACGGTGGGGCTTTACTGGTGCCAGATCCGTGCCTTGAAGACGATTTCCGCCTTTACGGTGAACTTGAGCTACAATCTGGAGCCGGTGTACAGCATTCTGCTGGCGATGCTGATTTTTCAGGAGCACCGGGAGCTCTCCGCCTCCTTTTACGGCTGCCTGTTTCTGCTGATTCTGTCGGTGTCTCTGCAGAGCCTGCGCCAGTTCCGGCTGCAGGGGGAGACGGCGGGGCAAAAGAGACTGTTTCCCGGCCGGTGAGGGATCAGGAGCGGGAGTTGTCCGGCGGTGGAGCGACGCTGTCGCGCGACCGCAGACAGTAGTCGATGGCGACATCGGCGAGATTCTGTTCGCCGTTCCACTGTTTTTCCAGCAGGGATACGGCGGCGGAAGCCAGCCGGTCCATCCGCTGTTCGATGGTTGTGTGCGGTGGTTGGAGAAATTCGGAAACTTTACGATTTTCCATGGAGATCAATGAAACATCTTCCGGAATCCTGCGCCGGAAGAGATTCAGCGCATGAGCCACTGGCGGCCCCGCCGATTCTCCTGCCGCGAGAATGGCGGTGACACCGGAATCCAGCAGTTTGCGAACTGCATCGACCGCACGATCGCAGGCGATCATATTGACCGCGGTGCCGGAGCATCCGCTTTTTTTCAGATATTGATGGAAGATTTCAATCCGCAGGGAGTTCCCCGGCGGTCCGGGGAGGTTGCTGCAATAGGTGACCAGGCCGAGATTGCGGTGGCCGAATTTGTAGAAATGTTCGAGCGCGAGTTCGATTCCCTGCTGTTCATCGGAGTAGACCTTGTAGATTCCATCGAGGTGATAGCCGGTCGTGTTGATGCAGATCATGGGGAGCGCCCGGTTACGGATCCAGAGTTTTTCCCTCCCGTCCTGATAGGCGATGGAGATTGCTCCGGCGATCACGCAATCGTCGAGGGCGCCGAGATCGGAGGTGGTGACCAGGACGGCGCGATAGTTTCTGTGCCTGAGCTCTTCACGCAGGGCCTGCAGAAGCAGGGCATCGTAGCCGGAATAAAAGCTTTCTCCGGCGATCAAGGCGACGTTCCGGATTCCGGCGCTATGATAGCCGAGCTTTCGAGCGATATTCAGCACATGAGAGCGCATGTGCGGGGTGACCTGCGTGGAACCGCCGAGCACCCGCGATACGGTTGCCGGTGAGACATTCGCCTCCCGGGCGATGGATCGAATTGTCGCTTTCATCGCAATTTCCCCTTTGCGGACTGAACTTTACTATAGCCGCAAAGGGGAGTTTTTGCAACTCTCGAATGATGCTTCTGAACCAATTATGGAAAATCGGCCGCTTCCGGTTCCTTCACCGGGCGAGAATGAGTTTGCGGAAGAGGGCGGGGTTTTTGCCGTTTACAATGCCTTCTCCGCCGAAACAGAGGGTCGTCTGCGCATTTTTCCCGTCGCGGTCCTTCACCGCAAGCGCGAATCCAAAAATCCGGCCCGGAGCCGGGCGTAACGGTGCGAGCGTGCTCCATGGAAAACGCAACCGGTAGATGGTACGATCTCCGTCCCGGCGGATTTCATGCTCCGGGCCGGATACTGCCCCGGGAGGCGCCAGCGGGGATTGCCAGCACCAGAAGCGACTGCCGAGAGAGGCGCCGTATTCGTAGTCATCCGGATCATACCCCGGGCGGCCGGGAACCGCATTATTGCCAGGATCAAACGCCAGCTGAATGGAATCCCCTCGCCAGATCTGATCGCCGGAAAAGGGGTTGTTCTGTTCATCGTCCCTGATTTCCGCCATGACATAGAAGGCGTTGGAATCGTAGCAGAAGAAGAATTTCCCGGAAAGATCATCTGCTCCAGTCCATTTGATGCCCGGATCCGGCGGGAACACATCTTTCCGGGAGTCCAGAATCAGCAGATTCTGCTCCTTCCGGAAGTCGTAGTTGCGCCAGTCCGCAAGCTCCCGTCTGACAACCGGGAGACATTCCGGCAACGGTGCGGAAATCGAAAAGCTTTTGCCACCGTCTTCCTGAAAGGCGACCTCCAGGGAGGCTCCGGATTCCGGCAGGACGAGCGGGCGGATGGAATGCAGAAGTTCACACTTTCCCCGGGGGGTAAGTGTTACGCTGCCGCCCTTGCCGCCGCAGAGAAAAGTGCCATTCCAGGGCCGGTCGAGCCGGTTGTGCAGTACCAGCCGAACCTGACGGTCGGAAATCAGCTGGAGACGAAGCCGGAGCGGCGCGCTTTCTTCCAGCTGCTGTTTCAGCTGCGCTTCCACGGTATCGGCATTTTCTTTTGAGGTGAAAAGATAACAGGGAGAGTCGCCCGGGAGAAGTTCCCGGGAGGCAAGCGGAGTTCCGTAAAGATCGGTCGCCGTGACCTCTGCCGGCAGAGAAATGGGGCGGGGAACGGTTCCCGGTTCGACGCTCCACAAGGCAAAGCAGCTTTGGTTTTCGCTGTCTCCGCGGATCAGCCGGATGTCGCCGGAAAGAATCTCCCGCGCCGCTCCGACCGTGTTGCCGACGGCCCGGATTGCCTGCGCATAGGCGGCCACCGCCGGGAGCGGTTTCGGGCCGCCGTCGTTGCGCCAGATTCCATAATCGAACCGCCCGCCTTCCGGCATGTTGATCATGGTGAACCAGATGAACCATTGCAGCTGCGGTTCACACAGAGAGAGCAGCAACGTTCGCGCCAGGAAAGCCGCCTGCCTGTGGGCTGCCGGGGAGTCATATCCGGAGAAATCACTCAGCGACCAGCCGAGTTCCCCGATGCCCATCTGCAGATGGGGGGCGTATTGATCGAGAATGGCACGGCATTCCCGCAGGGTGTCGAGGCATCCGCCATATTCCGGCGTGGCGGTGAAGCGGCCGTCATCCGCGAGTTCACGCGGGAAGACATAGGGATGGACCGCCAGCACATCGAAGCTCTCCGGCGCATGCTCTGCCACATATCGGATCATATCGATCCCCGGCCTGCCTCCGCTGGCATTCACCACCACCGGCCGGCCGGTGGTTTTAAGCAGCGGCCGGGCGGCGCGGAGCAGTCCGCAGAGATATTCAGCCTGTTCCTGCGGTGTCTTGTCTTTGCGGCGGCCGAGCATGACATCCGGTTCATTGGACATTTCAAATGCGTCGATGCGATCTCCTTCCACGTGGATGAGATAGCGCAGGAAGTTGAGGATATCTGCCGGATTTCTGGCCCAGGTGCCGTTGTCTCTGGCATATGCCGGAACCAGATCGAACCGGCGGACCGTGCCCAGCTGGCGGAAATCGTCGGTGAGCCGTTTCCCGCGCGGAGGATTGGTTTCGCTCCAGGTGACGGGACCGTTCTTTTCGATTTCATCCCATGTGAGGGAGTTGCGGCGCAGCCAGTTGATGCCGATTTTCCGGAGCGCCGCGGCTGGAACGGTTCCGCGGCCCATCTGAAGCCCCCAGTTGCGGCGGGCGGTCGTTGCCGGAGCATCGACGATGACGAAGGGAAAAGAACGGGTCAGGAGTTCCCGGCCGGACGCATCGAAAATTTTCACCTCAGTCGGATAATATCCGGCCTCCCCGGCAAAGCGGCAGGGAATCCGGATATTAACCGGCTGAAACGCCGATTGAAGTGTTTCCGCGTGGAGAGTGCGTCCGCGCAGTTCCAGTTGCAGAGTGAGCGGAAAACGCCCTGTCGGCAGGGCGTTGTTTTTGACCGCGATCTCCAGTTCCGGCACCTCAGAGCCTCGAACCAGAACCCCGCCGGAGGCGCCGGAAAGGACAGGGGAGACGGAAAGGGGTTCCGAGGGCACGAAAGCGGTTGCCCGCTCCCCCTCTTCCAGCTGGATGGCGTCCAGCTGCATTCTGCCGCCCGGTTCGGCCCAGGCGCGCAGGAAGTGGATCGTGTCAACCGCGTTGCCTGTTGTGAAGGTGGCGCTGTATCGCTCCCAACGGTCGCTGAGAAAAAAATCACGGCCGCCGAGGAGCTGGTAGTTCAGCGCCTGTACCTTCAGGGACGCTCGTTTTCCGGCGGTCCCCCGCGCATAAAAACTCAGGACATAGTGGCGGTTCGGCTGGATCAGATCCCGGGTGAACCCGCTCAGAAAAGTGCCGTCGCCGGTGAGCAGCAAACTGCGCTCCCCGTTTGCCGCATCCCCTTTGACGGTGACGGGGCCTTCCGCGTGCATGGCGGTCGGCAGCCAGTCTCCGGCGCCGGTTTCAAAATCGACGTCACCGCGCAGAAGGTTGCGGGAGGTTTTTTTTTCCGGCTCATCCACGATCCAGCGCAGATCCTCCAGGAGGAAATCACCGGCGCCGCCCCGGCTGATGATGGAGAAGAGAATCTGCTTGTCTCCGTCGATCTTCCGGTTGCTGTCGGGGCGGTTGACCACGCCGGCAAACTGGAAGCGGTTCAGCGGAAGTTCCACCTCATTCCAGACGCCCGGCGCGACCTGAAAGCGGGCGGCGAAATCCTCCCAGCCGTCGCGGTACCACTCGCGCAGATTCAATTCATTCGGAGCCTCTCCGGAGAGCAGTTTGATTCGAAAGGCGACGCCGACGGCATTTTTCGGCATGCGGACCGGCGGAAATTCGATTCCCTGATAGACTTTGCACCCGGAGAAATGGATCTTCAGGCCGTTGCCCGCCAGTTCGTAGACCGGTTTGGCGGTCTGTTTGTCAACCACGGTGCGGACTGAACGAAGCTGACCATCCCAGACCAGATGCTGCTTCGGCGCCGGGGAGGGAGTCGTGCCGGCGGCGGCGGCTTCAAACGCCGGGTTGCGGAGCAGGAAGCTGCCGGGTTTCCCGGTGCCGAGCACGGAAAAGATCAGCGGGGCGTCGAGGTCAAGTTTCCGGTTGGAATCCGGATAGTTGACCGCGCCGGTGAACTTGAATTGTGAAAAGGGAACACGATAGGTTTTCCAGCCGTCGCCACCGCATTGGAAGGGGGTCTCGAAATCCTCCCACTTTCCGTTGCGCCACTCCCGCAGGCAGAGTTTGCTCGGACCGGCTCCGGAGAGAATCTTCAGGTCGAAACGTACGGACGCCACTCCCTCCGGAACCGCGGATTCCGGCAGGCTGACCCCCTGGTAGACCTTGCAGCCGGAGAACTGGATTTTGAGCGCAGGAGTTCCTTCCTCCTGCGTCAGCGCAACTTCCGGTTTGGTCGAATACCGGTCGGCGAGCGAGTAGACGCCGCGTTTCCAGTTCGGCCCGCTGCCGGTCCAGATCGGCCCTGCGCAGAGGGCGGTGCAGAGAAGAGGGAAGAAAAATGGGGCGTACAATTTCATACCGGGACTCCTTTCTTTCTGATGGTAAATAGTTTCAGTCGATTTTTTCCAATTCGGCGGTGACGAACTTCGTACCTCCGAGTTTTCGAAAATCAAACAAATTCATCTGTTTTACATGGCCGTCGGCAAATGCCGCGTTGCTGGAGGATTTATGGTGAAGGGAGATCCGGACCGGGGTGCCGTCCGCTTCGCTCTGCAGTTTGAAGTACCAGTAGGGAATGCCCCGTCGCTCTTCCAGCGGCGCTTCTCTGGTGTGGGCGGATTCCCCCAGGAGCAGAAAACTGTTCGGCTTTTTAATCTTGTTGAGAATGTAGTAGGAGAGCAGGCCGGAGTTGTACCAGGCATTCCGGCTTTCCAGCAGTTCCGGGACGCTTTGAAAATGATGGAATGAGTAGGTGTAGAAGAACATCATTTTGTTCCGGTCGTTGGCGTAGTTTGACGGACAGGTGTATTTCGGACAGACCAGCAGATTTCTCGGCAGGTACCGGGTGTTGCCCTGGGAAACCAGATCGGCGAAGGTGCGGTAGGTGGTTCCATCCGGGACCATCCGGTAGAATCCCTTCCCGCCGTAGTCGTGCGAATAGAGCATGCCGCCCCGGTAGGCTTCCTGAAGCTGGGTCAGGCATTTGATGGTCTTTGCCCGCTCCCAGGCTTGGTTCAGGGAGGGAAGCAGCAGACCGGCTAAAATGACGATGATTGCAATAACGATTAACAATTCTACTAAAGTAAAATCTGCATAAATTGGATGAGATTTGCGTTCGGGAAATTCTTTCGGCGGATTGAAACAGCGCGGGAAATCTGTCGGAGAAATTCTTGTTCTCATATTCCATATTCCTCTATGCTTGTGCGAATTGCAACGTCAAAACCCCGGTTCCGGATGACCCGCCTCCGGCACGATCCGGCAGATCGCCTCCAGAAAGATCCCCTCCGCCGTGGTGAAGTAGGGATGCTTCCCGGTCTCCAGTATTTCAAAGGTCTCGCGGAAGCAGCCGGTCTCCGCCGCAATCTGCTCCAGCAGTTCCCGCGCTTCGGCGCGCCGCCCCAGACGCTCCAGCGTGAGCGCCTTCCAGTTCGCATACCAGCTGCAGAGGGATTTCCCCTCCGGATACATGTTGCCGAACTCCTGCTCCCGGGCGAAATAGTCCTCCGCCGCCTGCCGCTGCGCCGGATCCTCCGCTGACAGGGTGCCGTAGGGATAGAGGCCGCTCAGCAGTGCGATGCTTGACCCCGGTTCCGCATCCGGGCAGGGGAGGTAGCGCCCGTTAGCCCGTGGCAGAGACTCCCGCAGTGCCGCCGCGGTCCGTCGCCATTGGATGCGCTGCTCCGGATCGACTCCCAGACGCTCCGCCGTTTCCGCCGCCCGCTCCATCGTCGCAATCGCTCCGCAGGAGGTCATGAACGGATTGAATCGCGCCTGACCGAGCCGCTCCAGATCGGCGCATTTGCCGATCACCAGCCTTTCCCCGTCCGGCGTCACCGCCTGCTCCAGATAGAAGTTGGCGCAGGCGCTCAGCAGAGGATAGCCGCATCGCCGCAGATACTCGTCGTCCTGCGTCGCCCGGCAGTAATCGAAGGCACCCAGCGCCACATGCGCCATGTGAAAGATGTGATCCAGCCAGTGACCCGGCGGACTGCCCTCCACTCCCGCCTCTTCGATCGACTCCCAGACGAATCGGGCCGCTTTGCCCTGGTTGCCGAAGTAGAGAAAATAGCGGGCGCAGGCGGCGGGCAGTGCCGCGAAACGGAAGTCGACGATCTTCTTCGCCAGAGCAAAGTGGCCGGAGGCCAGCAGTCCACGCAGCATAAAGTATTCGTCGAACGCGAAATACCGCCCCTCCCAGTGGCCGTGATACAACCCCACCGGCATGGAGAACCGGGTACTGCTGATGCGCAGATGGTATTCCGCCATGCGCGCGGCCTCCGCCAGACGGCCGGACAGGCGGGGCAGGCGGGACTCCCGGTAAAACTCCGCCCAGGCCCGGCGGGAGGATTGCTCCAGCTCCTCCGCCGACTGGTTTTCCGCCGCGCCCCGTGCCTCGTCGTCGAAGGCGATCTTGAGTGTGAGCTCCCCGGACGGGCAGTCGAGTGCAATTTCCCGGACATCTGCCCGGGCGGGAACTTCGACGGCACTCTCCGGGTGAAAGGAGATTTCCCCCCGGACCGGCTGGAAGCTCTCCACCTCGTATTCCAGCGCCATTCCGGCGGAGCGCACCCGCAGGCGGGAGGGAGCGATCCGGTAGAGGAAGCGGAACCCCGGATGCTCTGCGGCACTCCGTTTTTTGCGGATGACGATCAGATTGCGCTGAAGATGACAGAATACCGTCGTGTCGAGGCGGGAACCGTCCGCATAGTCGGTCCGGCAGTGGCAGAGGCCCGTTTCCGGGTCGAACCCCTGAAGAAATCCAGTGATCGCGGGGTCACCCGGCAGCTCCTGGCGGAACGCGCCGAACGAGATCAGCGGAAACTGCGGATGGTCATACCGCAATCCGGCGCGGACCACGTCGGGGGTCATGCCGCAGTACTCTTGCTGTTCCATGGCGCCGCCGCCGTCGATCTGAAACGATAGGTCGCCGTTGCCGAGTGCGACCGGGACATAGCTCTTTGCCGCGGTCTCCGATTGTGAATAGGTGAGTTTCATCCTTTATCCCGCCGTTGTTTTTGTGCGTTTTTTATAGTGGAAATTACAGATGAAAACCAG
>NZ_DBEXAY010000262.1:0-5948 GCF_048170485.1 Victivallis sp.
AAAGCGAGAACCACCGCCTGCGCAAATAATCTCAAACAACTCGGCAACTGTTTCGCACAATATTCTGTCGATTTCAATGACTATGTCTGTCCTGCATCCTGTGGCGTAGTCAATCTTACTACCGGCGGAATGTGCTGTTACTTCGATCAGCCATCCTATTTTGTGGACACCTACATATACAAAGGGGCGGCAACCGCCGGAGACAGATAGCGTTCGGCCAAAACAATATTGGTATGCCCCGAGGCGGCTTATCTTCACAACACCGTACCGGTCAATCCGACAGGAATCGCGCTGAACGGCGGCACTCTGCAGAAACACAAATCCTATAATGTACCTTACGCCATCGGGGTAATCGGAACCGCATATGATGATACTTATCCGCCTTTCAAAGTCAGTCGTCTGCGGTACCCGACACGCTTTCCCAATCTGTATGATGGAACCGGTAAAAATGTCATGATGAATGAAGCGGATCAATGGCTGGATCCCGGCCACTACAACTGTCGAGTCCACTACCGTCACGCGGCGAAGACAAATGTCCTTTATGTCGCCGGCAATGTCTCCACGACTCGACGCTGCCAGCGCATTATCAATGGTCGGGAAGGCAATTGGACTTCCGCTTATGAAATGAAGGTATCTGCAAAATGAAAAAGGTTACATCAGCACTCCTCATGCTGTTCTATTTCAATCTTGCGCTTTTCGCGGGGGAGGTCTCTTTGCGATTGATACCACTTTTCCGCGGATGTTCCTACTACTGGAGCGGCGAAGCGGTCGGCGCTGTTACGCCGTATTTCCGTCCGCTTAATTGCGCCCGGTGGAGCGCCGGGATTCCGCCGGTCCACGACCGTGACCGGAAGGAGTATCGCGGCAGCATCGTCCATCTGGAGGAGGATTGCGCTTACGAGTTCGAACTGCGCGACGCGAAGGGGATGGTTTTACCGGGGAGCCGCGGCACGTTCCGCACCTGGAAGAGCACCGTACCGGTTGCGCGAACTATCGTGCTCGACGAAACCAACTTCGACGGCCATCTGGAAATCACGGCGAAAGGCCGTCCCGACGGCTGGATCCGCTATACGGCCAAGCCGGGATTCATTCTGACCAATCCCCGGCAGGCGGCGAACAAAGAGAAGACCGTCGCCCACGACAATTCCGATGCGATGATCAACCTCCGCAATGCCGAATACATTCTGATCGACAACTTGACAGTGCGCGGCGGCATGTCGCATGTGATTCATGTGGAAAACTCTTCGCATATCCGGATCGCCAACTGCGACATCGCCGGCTGGGGGCGGGTCGGCGTGCAACGGTTCGACCGGAACGGGCGGTTCTTCCCGGTCGGCGTTCCGGTGCCGAAGAATTACTACGGGATCAACTTCGACGCGGCGATTCACCTAAAGAACAGCGCGAACGTGGTCATTGAGCGCAACTACATCCACGATCCGCTCTCCCGCGCCAACAGCTGGCTGTACGCCCATCCTGCCGGTCCGGAGGCGGTCGCCGTGCAGATGGTGCGGAACACCGTACTCCGCTACAACGACTTCATCGGCAGCGATGAACACCGGTTCAACGACGCGGTCGAGGGCTGGGGGAATTTTCATCCGCAGGGTGGCTTCAACACCGATGCCGAAATCTACGGCAACTTCATGATCTTCTGCAATGACGACAATATCGAACTCGATGGAGGACAACAGAATGTGCGTTGTTTCCGCAACCGTTTCGAAGGCGCGCTCTGCGGAGTCAGCATTCAGGGCTGTATGACCGGCCCGAGCTACCTCTATGAAAACCTCACCTCCGAGATGGGGGATGAACGGGGCGCCACACAACTGATTCTGAAAACCGCCTCCCGCCGCAGCGGCAAATACGCCGCCTCCTACGTATTCAACAACACCTTTTCCGGAAAAGGGCGAGGAACCGACGTGCTGGAACATCACCGGATGGTTCTGTACAACAACATCTTCGACGGTGCGGGGAACCGTATCGCCCACGCTGGCCGCCCCACGGCGGAAACCGCCAACAACCTGCTCCCCGGCGGACCGTCGCCACGGTTTCTGGATGCCTCCCGCGGCCGCTACGAACCGGCACCGGATTCCCCGGCCCGCGGCGGCGGAAAAGTGATTCCCAATTTCACCGGTCCGGGGCCGGTGGATGTCGGCGCCTTCCAGAGCGCCTCCCCGCGACCGTTGCCGGAACGACCGCTGCCGGTCCGGCTGGACTGCGAAAAAATCCGGTTTAAAGTAGATGAAACTCAGGCGAAAGTTGTTGCGACAGTAGCGGGAAGCAACTTTTCCGGCCGTTACCGGATTGCGAAAAACAGCGACTTCGACTGGTTCACCGTCACACCGGATTCCGGCACGCTGAAATCGGGCGATCAGGTCACCTTCACGATACAGACCCGGCCGGAACGATTCCGGGAGCGGCCGCTGATGCACGGCGCGTTTCTGATCCGATTTGAGGATGGCCTGTCGCGCCCGGTCTCGGTCTACGCGGAAACCGGTTGGGAGATGCCGCTGAAACCGCACAAACCGGGCGATGTGGCCATCTACCTGAATCCGGAAACGGCGGATAAAGGGAAGAAATTCCCCCGGGTGAATCCGGCTCACGGCCCGGAAGAGGATGGCTGTGTGGAATTCCCGGCCCGGGGGAAACCGGAAAAATCCGGCTCGCCATATCTCCTGGAATTCGAGTTTGACGTACCCGAAGAGGGATACTACGGTCTCTTCGTCCGGGCAGACGTTCCCTCCCCCGCCGGAGCGCACGACTCCTTCTTCTACGGATTTGACGACCAGCCGATGATACCCGGAAGTTTTGCGGAAGCGAGAAGCGGCCGCAAACGCTGGTACATGGTGGCGCAATCCGGACCGCAGGAGACCCGGAGCGCCTGTCATTTTACCCGCGGTCGCCACAAGCTTCGCATCTCCCCCCGGGAATCCACCCGGATCGGTCTTATCGCCGTGACCGACAACCACTACGCGTTCGAGTTGAAAGAATAAGAGGTGTCTGAAGCGGGGATTTCGCCATTCCCGCTTCACAACGAAGAAAAACGTTTCATTTTTGATCTATCTTAATTGACAATGTCACACGTTTGCGATATACTTATTTTGGCGGAATTAAAAAGTTCTCTACAGGAGAATAATCCGCCGTCACTGCCGGGAAATCGGAACGATTCCGAAAAATCATGCTGAAACAAGGAGATAGAAAAGACATGAAGAGAGTGTTCTTGCCCCTGCTCGCCGCCGGAACCATTTCAGCGGTTCTGTCCGCCGGGGAACTCGCCGACCTGCGCGCGGAATACCGCGACAATCAGCTCTTTCTGCAATGGAAGGAGAACGATCTGCCGCGAGAGGCCCGACTGACCGTCTGGCGCAGCAGCGCCCCGATCACCCGGGAAAATCTCCCGTCGGCGGAACCCGTCGCCGATCTGCTCAATCCCGGCAGTGCGCGCGACTGGTGGCAGGACGTCGACTCATTCTACGTCCGCAAAGGGAACGACAAGAAGAGCGAGGAGATCTTCGCCGGCGACGTCGCCGATGCCGGCAAAGGCAAAAAAATTATCCCCGGATTTGTCATCAAAGAGAACGGCAAGCCGCTCGATCCACGTTCCGGTCTGCATGTCCACACGCCGGAAAAGCCGGGCACGTTCCACTACGCCGTCAGCTGGAAGAAGGGACTGCACGGCGCTCCGGAGCAGCTGCTCCCGCTCGCTTCACCGGTCACGGTCACCGCACCGGGCAAAGCGGCTCCCATCCGGATCAGCGGCCGGAAACTTGCCGCCGGCTGTGCCAAGGGGCTGCCGCTGATTGTCCAGCTTCACGGACGCGGCGGCGGCGCCGGCGTCGATTCGAAAGGGCGGGCGCGCGGCACTCATCTCATTTTCCTGGATCGCTCGCTCGGCTGGCGCGAAGGACTGCCAGTCAAATTCAACCTCTCGGTCCGCAGGGACTGCGTTCAGATGGAGCTCTTCGACCGGGTCTGGATCGGGCGTGTCATGCAGGGGAAAGAGGTAGCCGACGCCCGCGACAAGGTTCCGGCGATCTCCACCTTCTGGCTCGGATATAACGTCAACATCGGCGAGAGCAACCTCGGGCCGGAGTTCCGCGTCGACAACTACTCCGAACGGATCATTCTCCACCTGATCCGCTGGGCACAGGAATATCTCGGGACCGACCCGGCGCGCACCTACGCGGTCGGCGGCTCGATGGGCGGTAGCGGCGCGGTACAGCTGGCGACCCATTTTCCGGATGTGTTCGCCGCGGTCCGCGCCGATGTGCCGGTTTACAGCTATACCTGGGAACGCTGTAACAAAGTTGCGCCGAGCGCCATCCGGCTGGTCTGCAGCTGTGGCCCCTTTTCCGCAAAGAATCCGGCGCGCATGCCCGACGGGCGCGATCTGCTCGATTACGGCAACGGCGCGAAAAACATCGCGCGTCCCGAAATCGACATGCCGCCCATCTTCGCCACCAACGGCCGCAACGACTGGTCCATTCCCTGGGTGAACAATCCTCCCTTCTACCGGGCGGCCAACGAGGCGCGCCAGGCGTTTCAGGTGTTCTGGAACGACGGCGATCACGGGATGACCAGCGCCTGTCCGAAGGATATGCGTCCCAACAACCGTGACCTTTTCCGCTACCGGCTCGACCGCGGATTCGTCGCCTTCAGCAACTCCAGTGACAACAGAGATTACGGCGACGGCGACCCGAAGAAGGGCGATGCCGTCGGCTGGATCAACCGGGGACTCTCCTTCGACGAGGTGAAGGAGACTCCGAACCGCTGCGAAGTGACACTCCGCGCCGCGCATCCGGAAATCCGTTATCCGGTCCGCGCCGACGTCACGCTGCGCCGCCGCCAGCAGTTCCGTCCGGCGCCGGGCAGCACGATCCAAGTGACCGTCAACGGGAAAACCACCTCCATGCAGGTGCCGTCCGGTCCGCTGACCATCCCCGGCATCGTCTTTGCCGACAGCAAGCCGGTGACGCTGCTGCTGGAACAATAACGATCTCTCGTTTCAGTGCCGGAGAGGAAAGCTCTTCGCCTTATTCCGGCAATAACGCCCCGCCTCCGGCGCGCCCCATCCGGAGCTCCCGGGGCGAGGCGTTGAAACGCTTCCGGATCACCCGGAAAAAGTAGGTGCGGTCGGCAAATCCGCTCCGCGCGGCAATCTCCCGCATCGGCAGACTGGTGCCGCGAATCAGCTCCAGCGCGTGACCGCAGCGCAGCTCCGTGATATATTCCGACGGAGTCACGCCGAGCGCAACACGGAAAATACGAAACAACGTCACCCGGCTGAGCTGCAGCTGTTCGGCCAGCGCGTTCACGTTAAATGCCGGGTCACTGTGGTAAAGGCGGCAGCGTTCCATCGCGATCTCCACAATTTTTTCCGCCTGCGGTTCCGGTTCGCTGCACTCCACCGCATGTGCGAGAATGTCGCAAACCAGCGCCACCATCTTCCGCCACGCGAAAACAGTCCGGACATGCAACCCCTGCTCGAATTCGTCGAAGAGCCGTTCCGGACATCTCCCCGCGGCGATCGGGTGATGAGGAATCCGGTAGGACTCCAGGAACGCGCGCGCCCCCTCCCCGTCGAAGGTAAGCCAGCGATAGATCCATGGCGACGAACAACTTTCCGACACCCAGCTGTCGAATGGAAGCAGATAGAAGAAATCCCCCTCCCGGAAATCAAAGGTTCCGTACCGGGTTTCGAAGCGCCCCCGCCCCCTCACCCCCCAGAAAAGGTGCACCATCGGCTTCTGCCTGC
Organism: Victivallis sp.; assembly: GCF_048170485.1. Taxonomy (NCBI): domain Bacteria; kingdom Pseudomonadati; phylum Lentisphaerota; class Lentisphaeria; order Victivallales; family Victivallaceae; genus Victivallis; species Victivallis sp. The sequence goes on from NZ_DBEXAY010000262.1 coordinate 5,750, forward strand.
CGGATTCCACCCGCCGGAATCCTCTCTCGTAATCAAAACAGCCGCAGGAACGCGGATAGAACGGCAACGACAGATTCGGAATCTTCTCCACCGACGGGCGCGCACTGCCGAACGAGGTGGCGTGAGCGTACCAGCTGTGCACATTGGTGTGTAACATAAGTTAACTTTCCGGAAACATTTATTCTCTTGCTGTTTTGTT
>NZ_DBEXAY010000263.1:0-3587 GCF_048170485.1 Victivallis sp.
GTCAACTCGGATTTGAAAGACAACTATGGCGCACGTCATGTCAGAGTGAAAGGACATTGGAAAGTTCTTTGCCATCTGATGTTCGGCGTAATCGCCATTACGGTTAAGCAACTGTTCAACATGCTTGAATAGATTGATTTAAGTTCGATTGAAAATTGAAAAACAGGAACTCCCGTGGTGACGGGAAAGGTTCACACACAAAAAATCGATTTTTTACGGCTTTTTGGGAAAAAAGTCGTGTCGGATGTGTCAAGATGGGCTTGGCACAGGAGAAATCGAGTTATTAACAGGGAAAAGCCAATCGTTTTGAAATTGGCTCATATAACAATATCGGGAGGAATCATGTCAATCACGCGAACCGCCGTCAGCTATTACAACCTCGGCTATGTGGAGCACGCCGAAGCGGATTTCCGCGAAATGCTCGATCACGGCTGTACGACCGTGATCCTGGCGGTCACCGAATTCGATTTCGATTTCTGGCGGCCGAACATCCCGCGCATCGTGGAGGCGGCGCACCGCCTCGGGCTTCAGGTGCTGATCGACCCGTGGGGGATCGGCAAGTTTTTCGGCGGAGAGCAGGTCAGCAAGTTCCTGCAGGACAACACCGGGAACCGGCAGGTTTCGGCGCTGACCGGGGAGGCGCTGCCGTATGCGTGTTTCAACACGCCGAGCTTCCGTGACTACTTCGCGCGGTTCTGCCTGACGCTGGCGCGCGAGGCGGGGGCGGACGGCTTCTTCTGGGACGAGCCGCACTATGCGTTCCCGAAATCCTACGCTTCGATCACCGGCGGCGCGGGCGAGGACTGGACCTGCCGCTGCCCGGTCTGCATGGGGAAGTTCCGGGAGCATTACGGCTATGAGATGCCGAAGGTGATGAACGACGACGTGAAGCGGTTCCGCCGCCGCGAGGCGCTGTTCATCCTTGAGGACACCTCGCGCCGGATCAAGGAACTGGACCCGGCGCAGGAGATCACCTGCTGCGTGCACGCGACGCTGAACAGCTATTACGTGACCGAACACCGCGGCTACGACGACTGGGACGAAGTCGCGGCCAGCCCGTACTTCGACGTGTTTTCGACCACGATCGTCGCGTGGAACCTGCCGCGCGGCTTCTTCGAGGAGATCACCCGCCGCACGGTCGCGGCCGCGAGAAAGTACGGCAAGCAGTCGGAACGGTGGCTGATGGGCTATTACAGACAGCCGGAGGATTTCTCCGAGATCGACCGGACGGTGGAGCTGTACGAGTCGCTGGGGGTGGACCGGCTCGGCACCTGGACCTACCGGGGCGGCTACGGCACCGTGCTGGCCGCGCCGGACGCGCTGAAACTGTGGGACCGCATCGGAGAGAACTACAAACGTGTCATCGGAAAGGGGAAATGAGATGTTGAACGATTTCGGATATCTGGAACAGATCGAGGCGAACCTGCGCCGGGTCAAAGAGGAGCAGGCCGCGAACATTCAGGCCGCCGGGAAGCTGATGGCCGATGCGGTCGAACAGGACCGGCTGATCAGCGTGTACGGCGGCGGCGGGCACACCACACTGGTGATGGGCGAGATGTTCTTCCGGGCGGGCGGCCTCGCGAACATCAACCCGGTCATGGAAACCGGGCTGTCGGTGTTCAACCAGGCGCTGAAGTACCTCGAACTCGAACGCACCGAGAATTACGGTTCGGCGATCATGAGATATTACGATCTTCAGCCGGGAGACCTGCTGATCATCTTCCACAACATCGGGATCAATGCGGCGACCGTCGACGCGGCGCTGGAGGCGAAACGGGCCGGTGCGAAGATCGTCGCGGTGTCCAGCTCGCACTGGCAGAAGGAGATGCCGCCGGACCACTTCATCCGGCACAGCTCCGGGAAGAACCTCTTCGACCTCGCGGACGTCTGCATCGACGACTGCAACCCGGTCGGCGACGCGCAGGTGAAGGTGCCGGGTTTCGATACGCCGATCGCGCCGGTGTCGAACGTGGTGGACTTCACCATCGCCCACTGGCTCGAAATCGAATGCGTCCGGCAGTGCGTGGAACGCGGCCTGACGCCGCCGGTCTGGCGCAGTGCGAACGCCCCCGGCGGCGACGAATACAACGCCGCGAACCTGAAAAAATACCGGCCTCTGGTCAAGAACCTGTAAAGGAGGGAATGAATATGAAAAAAGGCCGTTTTACCCTCATTGAGCTGTTGGTCGTGATAGCAATCATTGCGATTCTGGCGTCGATGCTGTTGCCAGTGCTGAATCAGGCGCGGGAGAAGGGAAAAGCTATTACCTGTACCAATAATATGAAGCAAATAGGAGTACAAGCTCAACTTTATGCAAACGATTACAGCGGCACTGTTGTCGTTACCGCCGACGATATGGCGAAATACTATCCGGAAATCTTTCTGAATGACAAATATGATGCGGCAACATCAGCAAAGCATAAACTCTATTATTGTCCCAGTTTGTTTCCAAGCATTTACAGATCCCGTATTTATGGCGTGTTTTTTGCTGACGATGATCATACACCATTTCGGCTTTATGGGTATGCCGGCCAAGTTTATCTGACGATGAAAAAGATGAGAAGTGCAAGTTCCGCATTTTATCTGGGTGATTCTTATGACTCCGGTGAGCGAATGAGCATGTATCGAATCAATTTGGGAAGTGATACCAACGGTATGCTTATGGATATTCATTCCGGCAGGATCAACGTTTCCTTTTTTGATGGGCATGTTGCTGCACTGCTGCCAAGAGAAACCAAGGAGGCTTATGATGTTATGTATCGCAACCAGACAGGAAAGGTACGCACTTATACGCCTTATTATCGTGATGCAAGGTCTCTGGGGAGCAGACCGCTTTAAATGATTGCAAGATATTTGTGAAAAATATCACTGATTGAGAGGAAGCAGTAAAAATGTGGAAAATCATATTGCTGTTATTGGTATCGCTTGGAACAGTTCCTGCAGTTTTAGGTGACAAAAGTTGGTTGTTCAATCAAGATTTCTCACAGAACTCCAACTTTTTTGGAAAGGTTGAAATAGAACAGGATAAAAAATTTCCGGAATTTTTTGGTGCGAAATTTTCATCGGACAGTCCCATTTACAGAATTCCATCTTCGGAACAGTTCAATTATATTGATGATTTCGCCGTCGAAGCCGTCTTTCGTTCGGATGAAATCAATGATTATCGCACTATCCTCTGGAAAGGCGATCGCTCCCAGAATCCGCAGCGAGTACAATTTTTTGTATCCACGATTAATGGCAAATTGGAGTTCAAGTTTAAAGACGGCAAAGGAGAATGGTATAACTTCATTACTTCAAAACCGGTGATTTTCCCAGGATTATGGTATCGTGTCATCGTGAAATTCAAAGGAGGATATGCCAAAATCTGGGTAAATGGACGGGAATGTGCTGTAGGTAATGCATATTGGAAAGCCACGCCATTGCAGGCCTTGGTGAAAAACAATGATCCGCTTTATATCGGAAGCGGTAACTACGGCAATCGGATAGGGATGTTTTTCTGCGGAATAATCCGGGAGATTCGAATTGCCTCCCCCGCATCCAAACTCACCGTAGATCCTGAGAAAGATAAAAAATTTGAAGCCAGAAGT
>NZ_DBEXAY010000264.1:0-9025 GCF_048170485.1 Victivallis sp.
ATATTATACCTTGAAGAAAAGAATATATCTTTGCGAAAACAATCAAAAAACTATGCGGATTCAATCAAAAAGCGGCAAATCGCATCTGACCGAACAGTTGCAGCGGATTCCGGTGGACGATGATTTCCCCGTGGGAACTCCGGATTTCAATACGCGGGACGAACACCCGGATATCGGACCGCACATTCATGACCTGTTTGAAATCGGTTACTGCTTCGACGGAACCGGTCTCTTTTTAATCGGCGACAAGATTCTGCCGTTCAAGAGGGGAGATGCGGTTGTCATCAACACGCACGAGGTGCACATCGCGCGCGGAACTCCCGGAAACACCACGAGCTGGGGATTTCTCCATCTTGACCCGGTTCGTCTGCTGGCGGACAGCATCGGGAGTTATTCTGAAAACCTGCGGTTGTCGCAATATTGCGGTTCTGCGTTCCGGAACATCATTGACGGCGAGGCGTATCCGGAGATCGCGCACTGCATCCTTCAAATTCTGCTGGAAGTCCGCGACCGGCCGGACCATTACTGCTCGATGGTTCGCAGTCTGACCTGGCGGCTCATGCTGCTGCTGAACCGCTACCATCGAGGCGGGGAGTCCTCCGACGCCCCGCGGGACTATCAGGAGATCGAACGCATCATGCCGGCGCTCCGCTACTTGAATGACAACTACAACGAGGAGATCGATGTGGTGAAACTTGCGGAACTCTGTTTTGCGAGTGAATCGAATTTCCGCAAACTGTTTCATCGGGCGATGGGGTGTGCGCCGCAGCCCTATCTGCAGCGGCTGCGGCTCAACGCGGCAGCGACTCTGCTGAAGAATTCATCCGCGTCGGTTCTGGAAATCGCCCAGCGCTGCGGCTACAACAACCTGTCGAATTTCAACCGGCAGTTCCGGGCGCGTTTCGGGGTATCGCCCCGGGATTACCGAGGAGGTGCCGGCGTGCCGCTTTCCGACCTCTGAAAAGGAGCCTGTCGCCTTTCCGAATTCGATATCGAAGAGAAGTTGGTTATGCTGGCGTTGCGCGTTTGGCCCCGAAAACTGGAGAATGTAAGCAGGTGTAAAATGCCCGCTGAATTAGTCGGTAAAAGGATGGCATTTTTTTACGATGTCGTGTGGTTCAAAGGTGGTGTCCGATATTTTGTGCAAATTTATTCGGAGCGATTGCAGATGACAAGCGTGAGTTGGCACAGCCGAAGCAACCGACCGACCAGAGAGCTCCGGAGGCGCAGGTCGGTTGCGCAGGCGGAGCTTCAACCAGCGAAAACACCTTCCGGAGACGGTGTCGACCTTTCCCGCGCATTCCTGACCCGTCGTCACCAGCACCAGAAAAAGTAGTTGGTGTATTTCACCGGATCGAATTCCCGGGCGAACGGCACATCGCTGTTGAATCCGGGAAACTCCAGCAGGACCGGCCCTGCATGAATGCCGCCCGGGCCGTAATCGTTGTAAACACGAACCGCAATGAAGTTCCGCCCCGGCCGCAATACTCCTTCCGGCAGTTGCCACAACCGCGCGCCGCGTCCGCCGCGATGGGCGTTCGAGACGTAGACCGGCTCCGGCATCTTCCGGCCGTTGATGAAGAGTGTTGAACGCTGCTCCTCACGGCGGAAGGTGAAGATGTCGCGGATTCCGCCGATGTACAGATAAACTTTTCCCTTCGGTATTTCCGGCAGCATCGCCGTCCGGAAATACCAGCCGAAGCCGTCGTAGGCTGAGCCGGGCGCGGAATTGAAGGCCGGATTGGTCTCCGTTACCCCCTGTTCCTCCCAGACTTTGCCGATCTCGATCGGCCGCGGCACCCGGCCGCCGAAATTGCCCGTGGCATATCCCCGCTGCTCTCCGCTGCCGTCGGGATCGGTCAGAAAATGCCACTCTCCGCCGGAGAGATCCCACGGGGGAATCGAGAAGTTCAGCCCCCGGCGATTTTCCACCCCCAGCCGGAAAAACAGGATCGACCAGATCCGGTCGATCTTCCGGCGACATTCGGTACTCCGGACCGAGGCCGGATCCCAGGCGCAGAAGAGTTGCCGGACCGATCCCGCGTCACGGGCGAGAAGCGTACCGTACCGACTCCGCTCCGCCCCCGCGGCGGAGAAACTCTTCACTTCCGGATTCTCAAAACAGTAGAGATCTGCTGTGGTGATTCCGGCAAAATCCCGTGGCACATCGGAATCGGCACCGGGCCGCTCCCCGCGAAACATCGAGGTTCCGTAAAGACTTTTGAACAGCCAGAGTGGAGAATCCACGGTGCGGATCCGGATCGGTTTCGCCGTAATTCCTCCGGGCAGAACGTCGCACATCGGCAGTACCACCAGAGTTCGGACCTCTGCTGGCAGTGTATCCAGTCCTGTCGCGTCCTCTCCCGCCACCGCAACTGGACTCGCAGGAACCACAGAGATTCCGAGCCGGCTGAGAAAAGCACGTCCTTTCGGTCCGCCGAAGTAACGGACTCCCGGCAGGGATTCCGAAGGTTGCGACGTCAGAAAGTATCGGAAAAGATTTCGCGCCAACCGCGTTGCGGCAGGATCGATTCCGAGCCTGTCCGTAAGATCAACCTGGCAGAAGATCGCCCGGCCTGCACCGGAGGCGGCTTCCAGCAACGCAGCTTCGCCCCGATCGAAACCTCCGGTGAGAATCGGCTGAAACGCACCGACCGAAGGAAGCGGCAATACCTTGCCGGCCACCACATTGCGATTGGTCAGGTGCGGGGTTTCCAGTGCGGCGGACTGACTGTGACGGAAGGAGTCCGGAGGACGTTTCTCTGCCGGCACCGTTCCCGCTCTCCCCCGCCACATGGCAAGGTCCGCATCGCACAACCCTTCCAGTACCGGATGGCCGGTATCCGTGGCAAAGAGATGCTCCAGATAGAGCTCTTTCAGACGGTGACCAAACAAGCCGCCGGACTGTTCCAGTACCAGGAGCTGTCCTCCTCGCAGAAGGAATGACTCCAGCACATCCCGGGCGGGGTCGGCAAAAGCGTTGCGTTCGATTACCAGATGGGAGATCTCCGCGGGAATCGGTCGATCAAGCGTCAACGTCTCCGCTGCAAGTCCGAGGCGGTGTGTGACCGGTAATTTCTCCACGGTCACTACGCCGAGCCGAAACCTCCCTGTTGAAACGGGGAGCGTTCCCGGCTCCAAACCGTATTCGGCGCGTCGGAAAATGGTCAGCGCGAAACTCTCTTTTCGAAGAGAGTTCCTGTCATCGAAAAACTCCAGTTGCAGTTCCGCCGGGACACGCGGTTCTCCCGGTTCGGGAAGCCGGAATTCAAACGGCAGCGCAAAACGTGCGCCCTGCGCGATTCGTTGATCAAACTTCCGCCGGGCGACTGTTCGCCCCGCCACCTGCAGAGTTACGGTTCCCCGGAAACGGAACTCCCCGGAAGTGTCATTGACCCCGAGCAGCTGCTTCTTCAGCATTTCGCCGCCGTAGTAGTTGTGGTCGTATCCGGCAGGATCGTCTGCCTCGTTCCCGATGCAGACGAAAAACGGCTGCATTTCATTGAGGAAGAGAGGTGTAAATCGCGTTGTTTTCGGTTGGAGTACTCCGAGGCCGTAGCGCTCCGGCCAGCTCTCGGCCGCATGGGCGCGCAACCGATAGTAACCGCTGTTCACACGCATCCAGCCATCCTCCAGCACTTCACCGACCGGGCTGGTGAAGAAGCGTGGATCAAGCCGCCGCCGGTCGGGAAATCCCCGCGGGGAGTCCGTGTTGACCGGATGCGCCCAGAGATCGTCCGCGATCCACATGCAGAACCCGTCGACGCCGTGGAGCCGGAAGTTCCGCAGCGATTCCCGCATCAACAGCCATTCCCACTGTCGCCAGTCGGAGAATGCACGGTCGCCCAGGTAGCGGGCGGCACACTCGTAATTCATCAGTCGTTCAACCGGTTCCCGCTGCGGCAGTACTTCGAAGGTGTGATCCGGGTGCGTTGTGTCGAAGTTGAGCAAATTACTGACTCCTGCTTCGAAAATATAGAGCGGAAGCTGCGGATTTTTGCGCGCCGCCCACGGCTCCTGATAGCGACGCCGATCCGAGAGATTGAGGCCGTTGGTCGCATACTGATGGGTAATGCGCATGAATCCCGGCCAGTTTCCGGTCGCCTGTGCCACATAGCGCCGGGAGGGATCAAGCCGCCGGAAGAGTTCATCCCGCCGAGTCATCAGTCGGAAGATCGTCTGCGCTCTCTCGCCCGAAGGCAGATAGCTGTCGTCGGTCCGGAAAGGGTCGTGAATGTAACCGTTGATGTCCAGCTGACCGTATTGGTCGCTGAGATAGCCGACCACGGAAGGATGGTTGCGGGTTCGTCGGACGAGTTCCGCGGTCTCCCCGTCCGGCGCGGCACGGTCGAATGGTGCGATGGCCACAAACCCCTCCCGATCCAGCAGGTCGAAAATTGGAAAGTTATTTCCGTATTCGTTGGCATGAAAATAGATCGCATTGAAGCCGAATTTGCGGAGCTGCCGGAAGCGTCCCGGCTCGATCACTTTCGACGGATTGGTCAGCATGCCGGTACGGAAACGGAAAATCTTCCCGTTCAGCAGGAAGTGCGCTCCTTTTGTCTCAAAGGTGCGGAACCCGAATTTCTGCAGCCGCTCCTCGACAAGTCTGCCCCGGGAGTAAAGCCGCAACCGAAACGTAAAGAGCGTCGGCGATTCGGGTGACCACGGGCGGAAGTCCGCGACTTTTCCGGTAAAGGAAAAGCGCTCGGCTACCGGACGGCGCGCCATTCGACAGCGGGAGATCCCGGCGGAATCGAGAATGTCCGCCTCCGCCTCGTACGACAGCCCGGTTCCGCGAACCAGCTCCAGTTGCACATCGAATTCTCCGGTGAGACCGGAGGCCTGTTTCACCCAGAGATCCCGTATCGGCGGCGCAGATTCCGACGATTCCAGATACAGATCTCCGGTGATACCGCATTTGCCGTTCGCTGCGGAAAAACTCGGATTCACCCGGGTGAAAAGACGCAGCGAAAGCCGGTTCGGTTCTCCGTGGCGAAGCCGGGCCGGATCAACCGGCAGTTCCGGCTGTTCCAGTGTGAAGCTGCCGAGATACTCGCCGTTGAGAAAACACTCCGCCTCGATATCGAGATAGTCGCACCGCAACCGCAAATGACGTGTTCGCCAGTTTTCTGGAACAGAGAAGGTACGCTCATACCAGAAGAAACGCCCCTTGGTTCCGCCAAGCGCCGCGTATCCCTCCGGAACCGGTACGAGTCCTCGCCCCGGAACCGGCCGCCAGAGCGGCATTGCCCAGCCGATCCCCATCGGCAACGGCGCATAAAGCCACTTCGCCGGATTCGGCGACGCCTCCCGGTCCGGGACGCACTGGATTGCCCAGATACCATTGAGATAAAACCGCTCTGCAGTCGCACTGATCGAACGGAGTTCCGACTTCTCCCAGAGCCGCCGTTCCGGCGCATTCAACTCCTTCGGGAACGGAAAATCAACCGCGACCGCCCCCCAGGTGACGGCCGGTCTGCTCTTTTCGTCGAAAAAGTCAAGATATGCGCTTCGAAATCCGGAAATGTTTTGATGAGGCGCAGGATTCTGCGGCGTCACGGAGAAGCGGGTTCCGCCGGAATCACGCAGGCTCAGCGACCAGGCGAGCCGGTCGCCCCGGACCGGTTTCCAGCCACGCAGCAGTTTGGCGGGAATCGCCGCCTCCAGCACGTAACCCGGGACCGGATTGCCGTTGACCGTGACGTTTCCCCGGACCAGCCGGGAGCGGATAGAGTCCGCCTTTCCGCCGGGAATCATCGCCTTTCCGCCACCTGCACCACAGTCAAATACAATCTGCACACCGCACGCTTGCAGCGGAGCTCCACGCCGCAACTCGGAGTCGAGCACTCCGGGCGCGAGAAAGAGTTCGATGCTGTCGTTTTCCCACGGTGCATCCGAATGCGTTCCGCCCCCCGGTGTGGCGTCGGCGACCTCCGCAAGAAAAAAGAGTGTTGTTTCGTTGTACATAAAAGAGAATCTACCGGAGAGTTCTTCCGCAGAACGCCACTGCTTCGCCTCGACCAGCTGTGAGGGACGGTCGAGTTTTACCCACACGGGCGGATGCCAGAAATAGAGATTGTCTTCGAATCCCCAGTCCTTACGGTATGCTCCGTCAATCTCCACGCCGGCCGTTGGCCGGGGAATCAGGAAACGCTCCTCCGGCAGAAGCAGATTCACTCCTTTGATCTCGATTTCAAACCCCTGTTTTGTTGTATCAAACTCCCAGAGGCCGAACCCGAGTATCAGCTCCCGCACCCTTCCTGAAAGCGCCGGAGCAAAAGCGTTCCGTTCAAACCGGATGACGCGGGGCAGCTCTTCCAGTGGACGACCACGGTCATAGTCGGCAGCCGTGCGACCGGTTTCCAGTTGCAGTTCCGGCTTGATTCGAATTTTCCTGTCGGCGGAGGCTGTGACTTCCAGCGCGGAGAAATCTGCCGCATCAACCGACACATTACAGGGAATGCGCAGCGAAGCATAGGTGATCTTTTTGGCGGTCGGGCCCCCTGTGATTCGAAACCCGCCGTCCGGCAGTGGAGCAACGGCGATTTCCCGACTGCCGTACCCTTTTGCCTCCGGGACCGCAATCTCCACCGCAACCGCCGGGACAAGCCAGCCAGGCATCAGCAGCATCAGAACCTGTGCCGCAACAAAAAAACGAAAGCACATAGACGTTGCCTTTCCTCTCATTTTTTACAGGAAATACATTCCAACCTGGTCTGGAAAAAATTCACACCGTCTCGAAACTCCAGATCGTTCGCGCAGCGGATTGCATATTCCGGGCGTCCGGCGAGTGTCTCAGCTTCGTCCGGCATGGCAAGGCCTACCCGGTACCGGCCGGGTGGAAGCGTTTCCGGCAGAAGGAATTCCACTTTCAGTTCCTGTTCGATCGCCTCGCCGGTGGTGAAATGACACCCGAACCAGCGCTGAATTTCTGTTTGGATCGGAATTTCCACTCGCTCCGCGCCGTTCTCCAGTACCAGATGAACCGGCCGTGGATTGACCGGTGTGGAAAACCCGCGATTGATCAGGTACACCTTCGCCGAAAACGGTTTCCCGGGGATCAGCACATCGGGCAGCTCCACCCGCTGCAGTTCGATCCGGTAGCCGAGATGGTCACGGATATATTCGTAATAACTGCGCAGAACCGGCTCTCCCTGTGCGTCAAAGCAATAGTCGGCGGCAAGCGGCATCCCGGCATCGGCAAGATCGCGCAGATCGATCGGCACACTCTTCCAGTGATCGATGGAATACTCTTCGAACTGGCCGAGCGAATGGCTGTGAATGATCCCGAACGTATCAAAATGGTGAAGCGTGAAGTGTCTGGCCGCGGCAAGTCCGGAAACAGCACCGAGCCGATCATGCCAGAGCAGCTCTCCATCCATCGGCAGGAAGCGGCTTTCCCGGGTGACATAGTCGAACTCGGCTTCCCGATTCGGTTCGCAGAAGGTTCCCGCGTGTCCCGGTCCGGCGAGGCAGCCGTCATTGAAGTGGCCGATGCGGGCGCGCGGATCAGAGGTAAACGCCAACGCCTCCGGCAATGGCTCCTCACCGTACACCGCTTGTTTGATGCGCGGATAACGAATCATGGTTCGCCGGCTGACGGGAAGCACTTCGAGCACTGCGGCAAACAGATCGCGTTGAAAACCGACATCCGAACGAAGATGATGAAACGAGTGATGCCATTCCCCCCACCAGCCGGGAAACCCGCACTGAAGCGAGTAGATGATGTCGATATTTTTCCGAATCAGCGGTTTCAGCTGCTCCAGGTGACGGAGAATGGTTGCCCCGGTCGGACCGATGATGCAGGGACTCAATTCATAGGCGAACCGCAACAGAACCTTGATGCCGCGGCGGCGGATCTGGAAAAAGAATTCCTCGATATCCTCCAGTTTCGCCGCCGACAGCGGCCGCCCGTCTGAAAATTTGTTGAGGTAGACATATCCTTGAATGACCGTCAACCCGTCGTAGGCACAATAATCCAATTCATCCTGCCACTGACAGTGGCGGAATTCAACGCCGTCCAGACGGTTGCCGCGGATCATGTCATTGACGCAGGGGGGGGCGAGACAGCGACCGTCCAGCTTGTTGCGTTTCTGGTGGACGGTGCACATGCCGGCGATCTCGCCGGGAATGGTGCTGGCGTACACTTCGGTGCGGAAGCCACGTTCCGGATTTTTCAACCCCATGCGCCCGCCGAGATCATCCGGTCGGATTCCGCGAAAAATTTCCTGCTTCACTGAAATGTCCTCTCCTATTCAAATTCAACGACAGTATTGGTATCGAGACGGCGACAATAGAGGCCGATCGCGCTGCTGTGAGGGCCACGGAACCACTTCACATGGCCGTCTGCGTAGAGAAAATTGCCGCCGGCATTGTGCCGGTGAGCGATGCCGTATTGCGGAATTTGCAGATCAAACGGCGCATAACTTCTCCAGTAGTGAGGCCCGGTGGCGATAATATGCGAAGTACCATCGATCCCCGCGCCATCCACGACAAGAACAGCGGCGGACGCCTTTTTTTTCAATCGCGACAGCTGGCTGAATTTCAAAAGCCACTCGTTGAATTTCGCAGGATTGCTGATTGCGTCTCCACTGGCGACATTGGTGTTGATGACATAACTGCAGCTTGCGGTAATGCCCCAGACGGTCGCCGTTCTCGGTTCCGTTTCCGCCGGACAATGAAAAATTCCCTTTCCGACAGCGGCCAGCGCCTCTTTGCCGGTACCGCCTCCGGTACAGCCGGTCCATTGCAATCGACGGTACCAGTAATAGGCATCTTCCAGCCCGCCGCCGTAAATGCTGGGGCAGATCCAGTCGTCGTAGGAGTTGGCGTAGAGGAAAAAGGCCATTCCCTGCTGTTTGAGATTGCTGGTACAGCCGATCGTTTTCGCCTTCGAACGCGCCCGGTTCAGCGCCGGCAGCAGCATCGCAGCCAGAATTGCGATGATAGAAATTACAATCAGAAGTTCGATCAATGTAAACAGCCTGTCCTTTTTCACTTTTCCCTCCTGTCTGTTACAGTG
>NZ_DBEXAY010000265.1:0-13665 GCF_048170485.1 Victivallis sp.
CGAGCCCGTAACCGAACTGCTCGACCGCGACACAGCCGCCGATGATCCAGAGCGACTGCGGCTGAAACTCCGCGAGATAGACGTAGACGGCGTCGGGCAGATTGATCGCGCAGACCAGCGGCCAGAGCGTCCGCCCGAACCCCCAGCGCGCCACCGCCAGGCCGCCGCAGATGCCGCCCGCGGTCAGCGCGACGGTGCCGAAGGTGCCGTAGAGGAGGCCGAACTCTTCGACCGACATCCCGAGTCCCCCGGCGGAACGGGGGTCCTGCATGAAGGCGATGGCAATCCGGCCGAGCTGCGCCTCCGCCACCCGGAAGAAGAGGAGAAAGAGCAGAAGCGGGAGAATTCCCGGCCGGGTGAAGAAACTCCGGAAGGCGTCGAGAAACTCCCGGCTCAGCCGCCCCGGTTCCCGTTGCCCCGGCCGGTCCGCCCCGGGGTGCGGCAGAACCCGGCAGTGCCAGAGCGAGAGTGCGCCCATCATCACCGCCGCCACCGCCAGTGCGACGCACCAGCCGGTGCGGATTTCGCCGGTGCGGCTTTCGATCCAGCCGGCGAGCATCACCAGCGCGCCCTGCACCAGCACGGTGGCAATCCGGTAGAAGGTGCCGCGGATTCCGGCGAAGAAGGCCTGATCGTGTTCATCCAGCGCGATCAGGTAGAAGCCGTCCACCGCGGCGTCGTGGGTGGCGGAGGCGAAGGCGAGAAAGAAGAACGCCGCCACCAGCAGACGGGTCATCCCCGCCAGCGGCATCAGCAGCGCCGCCAGCGTGAAGAGGAGGGTCATGGCGAACTGCGCGGCGAGAATCCAGCGCCGCTTGGTGCCGAAGAGATCGAGCACCGGAGTCCACAACGGCTTGATCGCCCACGGCAGCATCAGCAGACTGGTCCAGAAGGCCATCGCGCTGTTGGTCATGCCGAGCGACTTGAAGAGAACCGCGCTCACGGCGGCGACCACCGCATAGGGGCCGCCCTCCGCAAAATAGGTGCCCGGCACCCAGAACCACGCTCTTCCTTGTCCGCTCATCCCTTCTCCCTGCAGAAAAACCGCCGCCGGAGATCGTTCCGGACAAGCGGTTTTTCAATGTAGCATCGTTTCGAAGAAAGTGCAAGCGTCTTCCGGCCGGGCGCTCAGGCGCGTCCCGCCGAGCCGAAGAGCCGCATTTTCGCGCGCATCGCCTCGCGCATCGCCTCTTCGGGGCGGCGGCAGGAGACGCTGAACCAGCAGGTCATCTCCCGCCGGTTGCGCAGGAATTCGAACATCTCCCGATTCCAGGCGGCGGTGAGTTCCGAGTAGATGTTGATCTTGGCGATGCCGTTGGCAATCGCGGCGCGGAGCTGATCCTCCGGCGTGCCGGAGCCGCCGTGCAGGACCAGCGGCACCGGGGAGACCTTGTCGATTTCGGCGAGGCGGGCGATGTCGAGGTTCGGCGCGGATTCGTAGACCCCGTGGGCGGTGCCGATCGAGACCGCCAGCGCATCGACTCCGGTGCGGCTGGTGAATTCGACCACCGAATCCGGGTCGGTGAAGATCGGGGTGTGGTCGCCCGAGGCGCCGGTTTCGCTCTCCGCGCCGCTGCCGACGACGCCGACGGCGACGTGGCCGAGTTCGGCTTCGACGTCGAGGCCGCGCGGATGCATCTCGCCCACGACGGCGGCGGTGACGGCGACGTTCGTTTCGAACGGTTCGGCGGAGGCGTCGATCATCACGCTCTGGAATCCGGCGTCGGCGCACTTCCGGCACTGTTCGATCGTGGTGGCGTGGTCGAGGTGGAGCGCCACCGGCACTTTGACCTGCGCGGCGGCGTAGCGGGCGGCGTTGGCCCAGTAGCCGAGCAGCGACCCGTCGAGGTCGGGCCAGATGGCGGCGAAGATGACCGGCGAACCGAGTTCTTCGGCGGTCTCCGCCGCCGCCCGGATCATCGTGGTGTTGGAGAGGTCGAACATCGGCACCGCGTAACGGTTGCGGCGGGCGTCGGCGAGCATCTCCTTGAATGAGACGATGGACATGTTACAATTCCCTTCTGACTGTATCGGTGAACGTTTTCCACTGTTCGAATTTTTCCTGATAGCGCGCGGCGCGGCCCGGCTCCGGGTGAAGTTCGGCGGTCACCGCGGGGAGGAAGCCCGGCAGCTTCTCCACCGGAACGCCGCAGTGCGCACTCCGGGCGAGCAGCGCCGCGCCGCGGCACCCCGCCTCTCCGGAGGCGATCACCCGGAACGGCAGGTTCAGCACATCGGCGCGCAGCTGCACCAGCGCCGGGAGCCGGCAGCCGCCGCCGGAGGCCACCAGAACCTCCACCTGGAATCCCGAAGCGGTGAGGAGTTCGAGGTTGCGCCGCATCTCCATGGCGATCCCCTCCTGAACCGCCTTGAAGAGTTCGCCGCGGGTGGTGGTGAGCCGCCAGCCGTACACGGTCCCCGGCGTCCGGGTGTCGAAGTACGGCGTCCCCGAGGCGGTGAAGTAGGGCAGTACGTTGAGGGTGGAGGGTTCCGGCGGCATCGAACCGGCCAGCGCGGCGTAATCCCCGC
The DNA here is from genome assembly GCF_048170485.1 of Victivallis sp. Taxonomy (NCBI): domain Bacteria; kingdom Pseudomonadati; phylum Lentisphaerota; class Lentisphaeria; order Victivallales; family Victivallaceae; genus Victivallis; species Victivallis sp. The sequence continues at coordinate 2,530 of NZ_DBEXAY010000265.1, forward strand.
CGAGGTCGCGGCAGAACTCCTCGAGGAAGTACTGCATGAAGTTGCTCCCGGTGAGCGAATAGGCGACCGACAGATAGCGCCCCGGCAGCGCGAAGTCGTAGCAGCAGAGGTTGCCGCGGAAGAGTTCGTCGGAGCGGATCAGCCGGGAGTGGACCGGCGCGATGCATTCGACGCTCCCGGCCGCGTACATGGCGCACCCCGGGGAGCAGGCGCCGCAGCCGAGTGCGGCGAGCGCCTGATCGTGGCCGCCAGAGACGATCAGCGTTCCCGGTTCCAGCCCGAGAGCGGCGGCGACGCGGGGAGAGACCGTTCCCGCCGCCGTGCCGGAGGGGAGCACCCGGGCGAACTCCGCCGGGGAGAAGCCTGCCGCGTCGCAGAGTTCTTCGCTCCAGCGGTGCGTCTCCACATCGAAGAGCATGGTCCTTCCGGCCAGCGGCCACCCCATCGCCGGTTCGGCGCCGAGCCGGGAGACCAGAAGATCCTCGAAACAGAGGAAGCGTTTCGCCCGGCGGCGGATTTCCGGGCGGAACTTCGCCAGCCAGAGGAGCTTCGCCAGCGTGAACATTCCCGAAGGGGTGTGGCCGGTGATCCGGTAGAGCCGCCCGGCTCCGAATCCGGCGGCGAACTCCGCCATGAGGCCGGTCGCGCGGGTGTCGCTGGAGATCATCGCCGGTGCCAGAATCGTTCCGGAACCGTCCACCGGCAGGAACGCCTCCCCCTGGCTGGAGATCGCCAGCGCCCGCACCGGGTCGCCGCCGGAACGGGCCGCGGAGGCCGCCGCGCCGATCACGTCGAACGCGGCGCGCATCACCTCTTCGCCGTCGAGTTCCGCGAAGCCGGGCGCGGGGGAGGAGACCGGGTAGCCCCGCGAAGCGGAACCGAGCTCCCGCCCCTCCTCCGAAAAGGCGACCGCCTTGACCCGGCTCGAACCGATGTCAACCCCGAGAAAACTCATCGCTCAGAGCTCCGTCTTCTCGTACCCGAGATAGTTGGTGAACGCCTCGTCGATCGCCCGGCGCCAGGAGCCTTCGGTCATGCTGACATGGTGGCGGTAGCCGCCGCGGCCGATGCGGATCAGTTTGGGCTGAAGTCCCGGAATGTGCGCCACGCCGCCGCAGCCGAAGAACTCCTCCGGCAGCTGGTCGCGGGTGAACTCCCCTTCGCCGGAATAGAAGCGCACCTTGCCGTCGACGGTCGCCGCCGAGGCGAAGGTGAACGGCATCGGCCGGAGCCGTCCGACGTTGCAGCCGAAGGCGCATCCTTCGCCGAGCGACTTGGCGAACATCGGGTGGTCGATCACCCGTCCGCGCGCGGCCATCAGCTTCTGGGCCACCGGGCCGCAGTGGAAGAGGATGCAGCGGTCGGGATCCTCCTCATAATTGTTGTTCCAGTCGAGGCAGGCGGCGGGCTCCTGCGACGCGAGGGCGAGCGCGTACATCGCCACCGCGTTGCCGACATCCAGCTCGCAGGCGGCGGGGATGCTCCGGTCGTTGAGTTCGCTCAGCACGACGCACGGCGAAATTTTCAGCGTCTGTTCGAGGTCGAGCCAGCAACGCAGGCTGACCGCCTGCAGGTCGTAACGTTCGATCATGCGGTCGATGGCGACCGAGAGCCGGGCGAGCATCTCGACCCGGTCGGCCGGGACGCCGCTGAAATCGGTGTACTCCCGGAAACGGCGGACCTTCGTCTCCAGTTCGGGCGAACCGGATTTCACCTTTTCCACTTCGAGCAGCAGATCGGAGTTGTCGAACACTTCGACGGTGATCCCCTTCTTCTGCAGCGCCACCTCGTCGAACCGGATGGTCTTGAAGGCGGTCGGCCTGGCGCCGATTGCGCCGATCCGGCACCGTTTCATGCCGCGGACGATCCGGCAGACTGCGGCGAACTGCCGCATCTCTTCGGCGAACCGGGGCGAGGCGGGGTGGAGCGTGTGCGGCTCCCACGCCGTGAACGGCAGGTTGAACTGGGTGAAGACATCCATGATCGAGAGCTTGCCGCAGAAGGCGTCGCGGCGGGACTGGAAGTCCATCTTGTCGAGCTCGTCGGGATAGGCGAGGATGTAGATCGGCACCCCGCAGTCGCACAGCGCCTCCGACGCGCCGTTTTCGTCACCGAAGTTCGGCAGAACCAGCAGAACGCCGTCATATTCGCCGCGATGTTTCGCGAGGAAGCCGGCAAAGGCGCGTCCTTCGGCGGCGGTCTCCACCGCGCCGTAGCGGGTGAGATTTTCCGGTGCGCACAATGTGTCGATTCCGAGCGCGGCAAGCGCCCCGGTGACCTCGCGGCGGGCTTCGGCGATCAGTCGCTCCGGGAAGAATCCCCGGTTTCCCAGATAGAGTGCAAACTTCATGGCAGAACTCTCCTTTCTCTGTTTTTATTATACCTGTCCGCGCCCGGTTTGAGAATGGAACCGCATGCTCCGGCATGGAAAAACTGGCAAAATTTCAGAAATGTGCTATACTATTCCGAGACAGGAATGAACCGAAAAAGAGAGTCCCCGCCATGACGGATCCGGAACCGCCCACTTCGTTGATTGAACTCATCGGCCTGCTGTCGCGCCAGCTGAACATCCGGCTCACCTTCTTCGACTGCACCGGGGCGGAACAGGTGAGTGCGACGGGGCGGCCGCACTCGGACTTCTGTCTCCGCCACCGCCGGGAGGATCCCGAATTCGACGCGCGCTGTGTCCGGTGCGACCTGGAACACCTCGCCGAAGCGCGCCGGACCCGCCGCGAAGTGATCTACTGCTGCCACGCCGGACTGCTCGACGGCGTCGTGCCGCTCTACAGCCGCCGCGGCCTCTACCTGGGCGGCCTCGTGTTCGGGCAGATCCGCCGGGAGGAGAGCGCGCTTCCGGCGGAGGGGGTGCGCACCGGCACCCCGGAGATGATGTGCGAAATCGCCCGGCTGCTGCGGATTGTCGGCGAACACATCATTCAGCAGGAGATGATCCATCTGCACCGGCCGCGCTGGGTTGACGCCGCGTCGGAGTACATCGACCGGAACTTTCAGCGGAAAATCACGCTGAAGGAGCTGGCCGCGCGGACCGGCTGTTCGACCAGTTATCTGTCGCACCACTTTCCGGCGGAGTTCGGGATGCCGCTGCGCGCCTACCTCCGGCGGCTCCGTCTGGAGAAGGCGCGGCTGCTGGTCGAACGCGGACTGACCTTGAAGGAGATCGCCGCGGAGACCGGATTCTACGACGAGTTCCACCTGTCGAAGGCGTTCAAGCAGTTTTTCGGCGTGCCGCCCTCGCAGTTGCCGTAGGGCGCAGATTTCCCGGAGAAGAGTGTGGAAAAATCCGCGTCCGGCGGTTGCGGTTGCCGCAATTCCGGAGTATATTGTAGAACAGCAATCATACCTGCGATTCACATATGGAAGGAACCTTGCAATCATGGACCGCCGTCAACAGCTTTTTGACCGCCTCGCCCCCGTTCACCAGGAACAGCTGCTCCGCTTCTGGCCGGAGCTTTCTCCTGCACAGCAGGAGAAGCTCGCCGGGCAGCTGGATGAGATCGACTTCAACGAAATGGATCAGCTGATCCGCGAATATGTGCTGGTCCGTCCGAAGACCCGGATTCCGGACGATCTCGGGCCGGCGCCCTACTTTCCGCTCGTGCCGAAGGACGAGGAGCAGCGCGCCCTCTACGAAAAAGCCGAAGCGCGCGGCGCCGAACTGCTGCGCGCCGGCAAGGTGAGCTGCCTCACCGTCGCCGGCGGACAGGGGACCCGGCTCGGATTCGACGGCCCGAAAGGGACCTATCCGATCGCGCCGGTGACCGGCAAGACGCTCTTCGAGTACTTCGCCTCCTCGATTCTCCGCGCCGGTGAGAAGTTCGGGAAGCCGCTCACCTGGTACGTGATGACCAGTCTGCTGAACCGGGAGGCGACCGAGGCGTTCTTCCGCGAACACGCCTTCTTCGGGCTGGCGCCGGAACAGGTCTTCTTCTTCACGCAGGGGACGATGCCGGCGATCGGTTACGACGGCAAACTTCTGCTGGCGGAGAAGGATTCCCTCTCGCTTTCGCCGAACGGCCACGGCGGCACGCTGCTGGCACTGCGCAAATCCGGCGCGCTCGACCGCATGAAGCGCGAAGGGGTCGAATATCTCTCCTACTTCCAGGTGGATAACCCGCTCATTCCGGTGGTGAATCCGCTCTTCGTCGGGCTCCACGACCTCGAAAACTCCGAAATGAGCGCGATCATGCTCGCCAAGACCGGTCCGTTCGAGAAGCTGGGCAACTTCTGCGTCACCCAGGGGCACATCGAGATCATCGAATACAGCGACCTGCCCGCGGAACTTGCTGAAAGCCGCAATCCGGATGGTTCGCTGCGCTTCATCGCCGGCAGTCCGGCGATTCACGTGATTTCGCGGGAATTCATCGAGCACCTGACCGCGGGCGGCTCGCTGAAACTGCCGTGGCACCGCGCCGACAAGAAGATCCCCTGCCTCGACGAGGCGGGCAACCTGGTCAAGCCCTCCGAACCGAACGGCGTCAAGCTCGAGTCGTTCATCTTCGACGCGATGCCGCTGGCGAAGCGCACGATGGTGCTCGAGGGGCGGCGCGAGGACCTCTTTGCCCCGACCAAGAATCCGACCGGCGTCGATTCGGTCGAGAGCTGCCGGGCGCTGCTGGTCGACCGCGATGCGCGGCGGCTGGAGGCGGCGGGGGTCAAGGTGCCGCGCACTCCGGAGGGGAAGGTGGATGCGCTGATCGAACTCTCGCCCCGCCGGATCTTCGACCAGGCGGATGTCGACGCCTACGTCGCGGAACACAATCTGCGCGAAATCGCCCGGGGAGCGAAGCTCTATCTGGAATAAAAGGGATACGGCGGCGTGAAGAACCTCTTCCTGACGGACGAACTTTCGCAGGTGAACGGGGAGGACACCAGTTCCGCGATCATCCCGGCGCGCTGGCTGCTGCTGGTGGTGACGGTGCTGGTGGTCTTCGGGCTGACCATGCTCTATTCGGCGAGTTACAACACCGCCGGGTTGAAGTATTTCCGCAACCAGATCATCTGGGTGGCGCTCGGGTCGGCCGGTGCGTTCGCCGCGTTCGTCATCGGGTACCGCCGGATTGCCGCCGGCCGCTACTGGTGGATGGGGATCTGTTTTGTGCTGCTGATGATGGCGGTGCTCTTCTTCCCCGCCATCAACGGCGCCAACCGATGGATCCGCATCCGGTTGCCGGGGCTGGAGCTGAGTCTGCAGCCGTCGGAGTTCGCGAAGATCGCGGTGGCGCTCTTCGTGGCGAAGTATTGTTCGGACAATCTGCGCACCTTCGCTCTGCTCCGGAGCCGGAACGGCCTCCTGCCGCTCGCGCTGGGGGCGGGGCTGCTGATCGGCGGCATTCTGATCGGGCGGGACTTCGGCACCACACTTCTGGTGCTGTCGGTCACCTGCCTGACGCTCTTCATCGCCGGGCTGAATTTGCGCTATTTTGTTATTCCGGCGGCGATTGTCGCGCTGCTGGGGGTGTATATTGTTCTGCATGACCCGACCCGGCTTGCGCGGATCACCTCGTTCACCCGGCCGGAGCTGGTCCAGCAGGACGAAGGCTACCAGCTCTGGAACTCCCTGCTGGCGCTCGGCTCCGGCGGCTGGACCGGCATCGGTTTCATGGAGAGCCGGATGAAGGCCAAGTATCTGCCGGAGGCGCACACCGACTTCATTCTGGCGATCGTCGGCGAGGAGCTGGGGCTGGTCTGGATGTTGATCCTGATCGCGCTCTACGCCTGGTTCACGATCTGCGCGCTCAAGATCAGTTTGCAGTCCCCGTCGCGGCTGGGGATGCTGCTCGGATTCGCTCTGACGATGGGGATCACGCTCCAGGCGGCGATCAACATCGCGGTGGTCTCCGGTTCGGCGCCGACCAAGGGGATGCCCGCGCCGTTCATCAGCTACGGAGGAAGCAACATGATGGCCTGTCTGATCGCGGTGGGACTGCTGGTTTCGATCGCGGCCGAGACCGCGTACCCCGGGTATAACGAAGAGTATCTCAACGCCATCCGCCGGACCTGTTCCTTCCTGCCGTGGTGGCGGAAGTACCGGAATGAGGAGGAGTGATTTCGTCATGAAACTGCATCGTCTGGTCGTCACCTGCGGCGGAACGGGGGGCCATTTCTACCCGGGGCTGAGCACGGCGAGAGTGTTTCAGGAGGAGTTCGGCGGCGAGGTTCTGCTGCTGCTCTCCGGCGTCAATTCCGCCCGACAGAAAGAGATCGCCTGTGCGGCGGGAATCCGGGCGGTGGAACTGCCGCTGATGCCGAGCCCGGGGCACTCGCCTGCGCGGGCGCTCCGCTTCCTTCGCGGGCTCGCCGGCGGATACCGGGCGGCGCGGCAGGAACTGGCCGCTTTTCAGCCGCAGGCGTTGCTCGGGATGGGCTCCTTCGCCTCACTGCCCGCGTTTCTTGCGGCGAAAAAACAGCACATTCCCTGTTTTCTGCACGACGGCAACGCCCGGATCGGCAAGGCGAACCGGTGGCTTTCGCGCGGTGCGGAACTGCTGGCGACCGCATTCCCGCCGGTCAATGCCGCGGCATGCCGTTGCCGGGTGATCACCACCGGGATGCCGGTCCGGCCGGAACTGGCGAAGTATGCCGGTATTTCCCGCGCCGAGGCGATCGCCGGGCTGAACCGGGAGTTCGGAAGCCGTTTCGACCCGGCCCTGCCGGTGATTCTGATTTTCGGCGGCAGTCAGGGGGCGCGTATTTTCAACGTGACCTGCCCGGCGGCCCTGAAGGCGCAGAACCGGGCGGACTTTCAGGTGCTTCATCTGGCCGGTCCCGCCCGCCTGGAGGAGGCGCTCGGCGCCTATGAGGGGGCGGCGTTCCCCCGGCTGGTTCTGCCGGGGTCGGAGAAGATGGAGCTGTTTCTCGGCGCGGCCGATCTGGTGCTCTCCCGTTCCGGCGGCAGTACGGTGGCGGAACTGGCGCTCTTCGGCCGGGGCGCGGTGCTGATTCCCTATCCCTATGCGGCGGAGAACCATCAGAGCGACAACGCCGATTTTCTCGCCTCCGCCGGGGCGGCGTTGCGGATTGACAACGCGCAGTTTACGCCGGAGCGGGCGCAGGAGCTCTTCACCGGATTTCTCGCCGACCCCGCCGCCTGGGCGGAGCGGGGCAGACGGGCGGCGGCGCTGGCCCGGCCGCACGCCGCACGGGAGCTGATTGAAGAAATTTCCGCCGGAACCGCTTCCCGGGATTGTATTCCCGGTTAAACGGGAGTATATTGAAGAATTATGAGACGAGTTGTACAAATTTCATTGCTTGCGATCATGGTGACCTTCGCGTTTCCGGCGCCGAAGGCGGAAGCGATCGACCCGGTGACGCTCGCCATTCTCGCCCCGATTGCGATCAAGGCGGCCAACGTGGCCAAGCCCTATCTGATCCGCGCCGGGCTCAACACCGGGCGGTGTCTCCTCAAGATGGGGGAGGATACGCTCCAGACTCTCCGGCTGCCTCTGGGGTTGCTGCAGATGAGCATCGGCGCGCCGTTCGGCGGATTCCGCAACGGGCTGGTCAACACGATCAAAGGATTCATCGCCCCCGGGAAACTGGTGGTGCACACACTGCTTCTGCCTGCCATGATGGTCGGGCTCGACATCAACATCTGAGGCGCGGGGAGGGGCCGGTGAGCAAATACGCCCAGATCAAACGCCGCCGTGAATATTACCAGATGCTTCGAAACTGGTATGGCGCGGAGCGTGCCGCGATTGAAATTTCCGCACACACACCGCAGGCGGTGGAGCTTTCCAGCGTCATCGATTCCGTCTGCAGTGACATCCGTTCTCCGGAGGTGGCGCATTTCATCGAACTGGAGAGCCACTGGGAGAAGATTGCCGGTCCGGCGGCGCGTCTGGCACGTCCGGCCCGGCTTCACGAGGGGGTGCTCTATCTGGAGGTGCCGCACAGTGCGCTCATCCGGGAGCTGGCGCCGTCGCTGGACCTCTTTCAGCGGCGGATCGCCTCCTGCCTCGGCGACGGGGTCTGTGCGTCGATCAAGCTGGTCCCGTCCGGCAGCGTCTCCCGTTCGCGGAACGCAAAATGACGGATTTTGCCGCGGTTTGAGCGGGAATTTACTCCGTCACTTTTCCGTGATTTTTCCGTCAGAAGGTTTTTCCACGGCGAGAAGGGTGTAGTCGCCGCCATCCGGAACCGGAATCAGCCGGAGGGATCCCGCGCGCAGGAGCGAGCGCAACAGAAGCGACAGTTTGAGGTTTTCCCGGTCGTACACTTCGAGGTGTTCCGGATTCTGCTCGGTGGCGCCGACCAGAATGTAGTCGATCTTCTCCCGCCAAAGCGCGTCGAGTACCGCGTCGGGGCGCTCCGGCACCGGCGTGAAGAACTGCTCCTGAAAGTACGGCGTCCCGATCCGGTATTCGCGAGGGACGAAGAGGCCGCGCCGTTCGAAGAGCAGCAGGACGCGGCTGTTTGCCGGCGTCTCCCGGCTGAGGTAGTCGAGCATGGCGAAATAGGCGCCGTCCCGGCTGGTTCGGGCGACGAAATCGACCGGTCGTGTCCGGTTTTCCTTCTGCATTTTCCAGGCCAGCTCATAATGCCGGAGGGCGGGGAACAGAATGCTCTCATACGCCGCCGCCAGGAGCAGGAGATAGAGCCCGAACCGAATCTTGCGGGGAAACGCTCCGGCCAGCGCCGCCATGGCCCATCCGGCGACGAAACAGAACGGCAGAAGAAACCGGGTCTGTTGCGAAGAGTAGCCCCAGAAGAGGTAGATTGCCAGCGCCGCCAGAAGAGGGACGAGAAACACCCGGCTCCGCGCCTTTCCACGACGATGGAGCAGGAACAGGGCGATCCCGCTCGCGGCAATCATCAGCGGCAGCTGCAACCCGAGAACGACGCCGTCGAAGAGCTTCTCATCGAATCCGGCGAAGATCCAGGCGACTGCCGGACTCCACCACCCTTCCAGCCCGTAGAGATGGCGGCCGAGAAGCGTGTGATAGGTTTCGACCGCCGCGGCCGTCGAGCCGGGGTGAAGAATGCCGGAGCCGAAGGGATAGAAGGGGTTGCCGGTCACTAGAAAACTGCGAAGATAGAAGGGAAACGCCGCCGCCAGTGTTGCCCCGCAGAACCCCGCGAGAAGCGGAAGCGCCGGACGAACTCCTCTGCCGTTCCGGAGGAGCCGCCCCGCCAGAAGCAGCAGCAGAGCGAGCGAAACGCCTCCCGCCGTCAGTTTGACCGCCGCCGCCATACCGGCGAAGATTCCGGTCAGGAGCGCGGCGCTCCTGACGGAAACCAGTCCGCGGACGGCGCAGGCTCCGGCAAAGAGATTGAGTACGATAAAGGGCTCCGCGTAGTTTTCGCGGTTCATCGCCGCGACCACCGGTGAAAGGAGCAGTGCCAGCGTGATTGCCACCGCGGTCAGTCGCCCGAAGCGGCGCAGTGCCAGGAAGAACCAGACAAAGAGGATCGGGTAGACGGCCCAGATCAGCATTCGCGGCATGACAACTCCGCCGAGCCGGATGGCGGGCATCATCAGAAAGTGCTGCATCGCCGGGAAGGCGGAGTAGGGATTGTCCAGCACCATCGCCGCCGACCCTGAGGCGAGATAGCGGAACGGCAGTGCCGTCTGATAGACCTGTTCATCCCAGGCGTAAGGCATGCAGAAGGCCGAGCCGAGCGTCCAGACCGCACCTGCAACCGCAAGAAGGAGAAGAAGCCAGTGGCGGCGGCAGATCACGGGGAGCTGTTTCAGCAGGAGCCAGACGCCGTATCCGGACGGAATCGCCAGCACAACCGCCGGCACCGTCGCCGGCATGGTGCAGACAAGGCGTTCCCCCAGTCGGAAAAGCAGAGCCAGCAGATCGAGCCCCAGCACAAATCCGGTGAATTCCCGCAGGCTGGCGGAACCGTGCCAGCGACAGCGGCACAGCAGCGGCGAACCGATTCCATACGCCGCCGTCAGCAGGAGAAAGAGCGCCGTGAGCGACTGATACGGCGGTACCTGCAGCGAGAGAATAAAATCATTGAGCGTCACCGGCGACCCCCTTGAGAATGCGCAGTTCGGATGGACTGTCATCCGCGACCGGATTGCGGATCAGCAACCGGATCTCCTCCGGCTGGAGCCCTTTGAAATGCATGATTGCGCGGAAGCGCGTTTCCGCTTCTTCCGCCTCTTCCGGCAGGTTGAATCGGCGAAGTGCCATCATGTGATAATAGGCATTGAGCGCGCTGTAGGGGAAACGTTGCTGTTCGCGTTCAAACGCATCCAGAGCTTCACGCTTCCGGCCGAGCACGGTCAGGGCGCGGGCCATGCGGCCGTCGCTGTGAGCGTAGAAGGGGAAGCCTGTTTCCGGGAGGCGATGGTAGAGTTCGATCGCGGCGGCCGGGTCCTGCCGGTCAAAAAGCCGGATGGCAGCGGCAACGTAGAGATTTTCCGGCGTCGGCTTCCAGTCGATGCTTCGGTTGAGCAGGGGGAGGGCACGGTTCAGTTCCCGCCGGAGATGTGCGGCCTTCGCTTCGCGCAGGAGGAGCCCGCTGCAGAATGTCGGGATCATCGTCAGAACTGCCGCGGCAACGAGCAGCAGAGCCGCTACACTGCGCAATTTCGGGAACCGGCAGAGTTCCGCCTCCCGTGCAGAGGCCGCTCCGGTGCTCCAGAACATGCCGACCAGAAGCAGAAAAAGCGTTCCGGCAAATGGTGTGGCGAGGATGACATCCAGCATACCGTGCCCGAAGAGGAGCAGCGCGGCCCAGCCGAGGAGGAGACCGGCGGGATCCTCCGTGGGAGATACGGTTCCCAGTCCCCGCCAGAGTCCGTAAAAGAGCAGCAGGCCCCAGATGATTCCGGGAATTCCCCACCCGCAGGCGTAGGAGAGCAATTCGTTGTGCGGGTGTGGATGACGGTCGCTGGCATAATCCGACAGAAAATATTCGCGGGGGAGATGTTCCGGAATCACCCCTTCAAAGCGGCTGATGCCGTTGCCGAGCGGGGATTGTACGGCAAGATCGGTCGCCCCGTGCCAGAGCGGAACACGCGCTTCTCCCGGCCGGAACAATCCCGGGACGTGCGTTGCCGCAAGAAAGAGGAAGAGGCAGATCGCTCCCAGCAAAATCAGAAGCAGGGTGCGCCGCTGCGGCATGGTTTTCAGCAGCAGAGCCAGCACGCCGGCCGCG
>NZ_DBEXAY010000266.1:0-7948 GCF_048170485.1 Victivallis sp.
GCATATATTTAGAAAAAAGACAAGATTGATTTTTTAATTTTTCCGGGAGAGCGAAAGCATCTTCAAGGGAAATAAAATGTGATCTGGTAAGCTGTGTTCCGGGAGGAAACGGCAAGCCAGATAACAACAGCAGAAAGAAGAAGGGACCTTCAGGAGTTTAAAAATGGAAAATACGATGTTGCTCTACCGCCTTCCATACGGAAAATTTCTGCATACGGAGTGGAAAACGCTGGAATTTATGCGGGACGCCGGGATCAATTTGATCGAAATCTCCCCGATGAATACAGCCAATTCGTTTGGAGAGCCTTACTCCGATTATCCGCTGATCTGGAAACGGGAATATCTTTATGATTTTGACCTGCTTGATCGCCAATTCGAAGAGGTTCTCACACATCATCCTTCTGCACGGTTCATCACGACCGTTGATTTAAATTCCCCGCTCTGGCTCACGCGGAAACTCTCGATGGATTCCTTTTACAATCTGAGCGACTGCTTTCATCATAAACTGTGGATGGAGTTGACGATGCGCTATCTGGATGCGTTTCTCAACCACTGTGAAACCCGCTGGGGAGACCGGGTGGAAGGGTATGTGATTGCCTGTGGACGTACGTTGGAATGGATTGAACATGCAAATGAAAAACTGACGACTCAGAAAGTTCTTCACTTTCAGGAGTGGTGTAAGGCATACGCCCCCCGGCAGTATCTTCCGCCCGTGATTTATCCAGGGATGCCTCACCGTTACGATGCCGTCTACGATCCGGACACGGAGGCGGCTTTCCCGGCCTGGCTCCGTTATGTGAACGCATCGACAGCAAATTTGGCGATTGAATTTGTCACTGCAACCCGTTCCCGGATTCGAAAGGAGGCACGGATCGGCATGTTTTACTCGCATATCCGCAACAGTGGAATTCACGGCCATCTGGATTGCGAACGGGTTCTCGATACGGCTCCGCCGGATTTCGTGATCGGCGCGGCCTGTAACCGTCCGTTCGCCATCGGCGGCAATTCCGGTTATATCGGAGTGACGGAGATGTTGCGTCGCAGAAAGATCAATTTTCTGTTCGAATGCGATCGCATTACCAGTGATGCCAATCTGAAACTCACCGATTATTTCACGCTTTCCGGGGGAATCTGGAACGGTTGGAAAAATCCGCAGGAGGATGTCGCGGGACTCAAGCGGGAAATTGGAATGTGCCTGGTCAACCGGCTCTCTTTCTGGTTCTTCAATATCTGGGGCGGAATGTATCGAGCTCAGGAAACCCGCGCCATGATCCGGCGCGCTGTTGAGGTGTGGAATGAGTATGCCGCCCGTTCCACCGGTTCCGCTGCGCAGATTCTGCTTGTGATCGATCCGGAGAGCAATTATCAGCTTCACAGCAAAGCGCAGATGGACCGTTTCGGTGAACTTGAAACCCGTATTTCCGCCGCCGGGTTGCCGGCGGACACTGCGACCTGGGAGGATTTGAAACATGTCGATCTCTCCCGTTACCGGCTGGTGATCTTTCTGAATCTGGTTGTGGTGGATGATACAAAAATTGCATTGCTTCGGGAGAAACTCTGCTGTGCTGGAAGAACTGTGGTGTTTCTCCATCAGGCGGGGATTATCCGCAATGGAACGTATGCGCCGGAGAATGTCGAGCGTTTTACTGGATTTCCGGAATCGCTTCCCGGTATTCACATTCGAAAGCAGGAGGACTGGACGGAGGTCTATGCACCGAAAGCCAACGATCTCTCGGAAGAGGAGATCCGCCGGTTGGCCGAACAGGCTGGGGTGCATATCTATGTGCGGGATGCTGCGTTTCATGCGTCTGCGGAATTGCTGTCGATTCACTGCGGAACCGGAGGGGTCCGGGAGATCCGGCTTCCATTCCGGGCTAAAAGGGTTACTGAAATCTTCGACAACCGGGTCGTTGCACAGGATGCGGATTCCTTCATGGATTCGTTTGACACACCGGGAACGAACCTCTATTTTCTGGAAAGAGATTGAGTCCTGCATTTGTGAGTTAGAGAGTGTTCCCCTGCCATTTGGTCGGGGATGGCGGGGGGGGCGGAATCTGTGCTTGGCACAACGAGAAAACACACCGGCGCGTGAAGTGCCATATAGAGAACAGGAGGGCAGAAAAGGCTGCAGAAACGGCAGGAAGATGCGGAACTGCCCGGCCTGAGTATTTGGAAAATTCAGTATCTTTCACCATAAGCAACAACCGGATGCAATCTACAAGAAACTCCGGGTAAAAAAAAGGAGCAGGCCGATGAAAACATTTGGAAAATTTACTTTGATCGAACTCCTGATCGTGATCGCTATCATTGCGATTCTGGCTGCGATGCTGTTGCCGGCTTTGAATCAGGCGAGGGCCAAGGCACGTGGAATCAGTTGCGTGAGCAACCTCAAACAGTGTGGTCTCTACTTCGAAAGCTACGCCATGGATTACGACGACTACATTCCACCGGCGCTCTCTCCCGCAGGCGATGGCTCTTCCGACTCCGGAACTGCATGGAACGCCAAATACTCCTGGGCAACCATGCTTTATCTGACCAGCAATGACATTGATTTTTCGTCACAGGAAGCGATCGCCAAAGCAATCCGGTTGTTCTGCTGCCCCTCCAAACCGTTCATTAAAGGGAATGGAGCCAGCGGAGCGGAAAGGCAGGTATACGGTATGAATCCAATGCTGGGAACGGATTGGGCTGTCCGGATTCTCTATAAGCGTTCAGCCATCCGGCAGAAAATCGCCGCTTCTTCCCGCGATGCTCTCGGTAATTGGAAGGGGCGGGGGAATGTCGCATCGACGATCCTGGTGGTCGACAGTCTCTATGCCGGACCGTCAGCGACCGGAGGCTCTGTCGGTAAAATCATGAACTGCTATGTCGGTGCAGATACCGGCAAAATCGCCCTGATGCATAACAACCGTGCCAACATGCTCACACTTGACGGCAGCGTCCATACGATGGGAGCAAACGATCTGATCGTCAAAGCGGATGTCTGGAGTGGTTCGATCTACACAGCCGACGGCCAGATGGTACGTTAATGGAGGAGTTACCCGTGAAGTTTCGATTGATCATTATTTTGTTCGGTTTTATCGGGGCGTTGAGTGCTGTGGCCGCGCCCTCTGCGAATTTGCTTCAGAACGGCGATTTCTCCCAGGGAATGAAGTTCTGGACGACTACCGGAGTGAAAGCCCGGATTCAGGATGGCGGCTGTCTTCTGCAGATTCCGGAAGCTGGTTTGCAAAACTCTTCGTTGATGAGTCATGAACTCTCTCTGGCTGCAGGCGGACCTTATCGGCTCTCATTCCAGCTAGAAACTGAACGTGGCGGAGTTATGCGGGTGATCTATCAGAATACAGTTCCCGGGCACAGTTCTCTCGGGCTGGTCAAGGAATGGAAGTTGACATCGGGCATTCACACGCTGGATGCGGTCTTTCATGCGACGACGAATGATCTTCGCAAAGGGATGACCTTCAATTTCAGTCGGTTGCCGGGGCGTGTCCACATTTCCGCGATCCATCTTGTCGATTGCTCGCAGATGCGGATTTCACCCGTGCTTTCGCCGGAATGGCAGATTTTCTGCGGCGTGGAACCGTCGAACTGTTTCAACCGAATCCCGGAGGAGATCTCCGGCAAGAAGCGTATTTCTCGGAAAATGCATAATGGCACGATCAATCTCCGCGACGCGGCACCGACTGAATTTCGACCCGGAAAATCCGTTGCAGTGCTCTACAACCGGTTTACATCGGACCGGGCAGGGGTTGTGCGGCTCGGTTTTTCGGCGAACTGGTTCTTTGATATCTACCTAAACGGCCGTCTCGTAACTTCCGGAATCGGCTGCCGACCGCTTTCGTTCGAAAACAATGTCGAAGATCTCTTTGTGGAAAAGGGGGAAAACCTTCTGGTCGCGGTCGTTCGCGCCGGTTCGCGCGGATGGCAGTTTTTCTGCGGTATTCCCCGGGAGCCGATCCGTTTCCGGGCGGGGGATGTCTGGAAGCCCTATCAGTTGACCAGCTCCATCGTAAAACCGGGAAGCGCACTGGATCTTGGTGCCGGCGCCGAAGCTCCGGCCGGCCGGTACGGTCGGCTCACCATTTCGAAAAAGGGCGAACTGGTTTTTGAGAAGCGTCCGGAAAAACCGGTACGTCTGCTGGGATTCAATGGAGAAGTAAACCTCTTTAATACAAAGGACGATACCGAATTCCGCAACCGAGCCCGGCTTTTCGCGCAAGCGGCCCGGCGACAGGGATACCGCCTCTTCCGTGTGCATGCGCTGCTGGATTACTGGCTCTGTTTCGGGGCGAAGGAAGATATGCAGATCAATCCGGTCTATCTCGACCGGTGGGATTTTCTGGTCTCCGAGTTGAAGAAAGAAGGAATTTATCTTCATCTGGTTCTTTTTTCCTTCGGATTGTACACGGAAGATTATTCCAGGGCCATGTCGGAGCGTACTCTGCACAAACTGATGATGTATCTGGACGGTGAGTGGGAACTGGAACATTTCCGGTTTGCAGCCGACACAATTTTCCGCCATGTAAACCCCTATACCGGCGTGGCCTGGAAGGACGAACCCGCAATCGCGTTCGTCGAATATTACAATGAACAGTCTCTGGGGCTCGGCGGCAGAATGCTGGGACTTCTGAAGCAGAACCCTGACGCGGAAAAACGCGTACTGCGCTACTACCGTACTTTTCTCGAAAAGCGATATGGAAGAGCGTTCCCGGATGTCCGGATTCCGGAGGCAGGCGGTGAGGGAGAGAATGATTTTGCTCTGTTCTGGATGGAACGCGCGGTCCGGTGTGCGGAGCGCTGTGAAAAAATCGTCAGGGAGGCCGGTTATCCCGGACTGGTGGAAAATTACAGCCATGCGCATTCTCTTGGTCACTCCGCCGCCCGCTGGAAGTGTTCCCAGGTGGTGGATGTCCACGCCTACTTCAATCATCCGAGCAACTGGACCAATCGTGGCTCCCAGGTCGCCAAGGGCAGTTCCATCGAAGCCGGAACTGCGTATTGGAGAGACAGCAATTCCACCAAGCTGGCCGGCCGCCCCTTCCTCTCGGGAGAGTTCAACCATTGCTTCTGGAATCCGTACCGTTATGAGACCGGTCTGGTGTTCGGCGGATACTCTGCTCTGCAGGGATATGGAGCGTTGGAGGTTCATGATCAACCGGTGATTCTCGATGACATTGCCGGAAGTCGAATCAGCTGTTTCAACGTTGGGGCCTCTCCTCTGCTCCGGGCGGCGCAGTTTCTGACGGCCTGTCTGTTTCAGCGGGGGGATGTGCGAACCTCGCCGAACCTGGTTTCCGTGATTGTTCCGCGCGATTTTCTCGAACGGGATGCCAATGCGGAGCAGGCAGTTTCCTCCCGGCAGGCCAGCCTGGGACTGCTCACCGGTTACGGGCTGTGCTTCCCGGAGGAACCGGCGGCTCCCGGGTGTGTTTCGCGTCCGGAGGCAACGCTCTCATTTCCGATTTCGGGGAGCTCTGCGATTCGTTCTCACGACTGGTTTTCCGAGGTGATCGAGTCGAAGGACGGCAACTTCTCTCTGAACGCCGCCGTAACTGCAATGAAACAGCGCGGCATTCTCTCGCCGCAGAATATCAGCGCACCGGAGCATGGTGTATTTCAGTCTGATACGGAAGAAATTACACTGCGCACCCGCGAGAAGAAGCTGACGATTCAGACTTCACGTACAGAAGGGGTCTGCCTGACGGCGGGCAACCGGGAGGAGTTGCGTTCGTTTTCAGTTGAACGGATTTCAAGCAGCGGATGCGTGGCACTCTGCTCGATTGACGGGAAGGAGCTTGCGGAAAGTACGCGGATGGTACTTCTGTACATGACAGAGGAGGCGAACACCGACATGGAGCTGGGCCCCGATCACGTCACTCTCCGCGAACTCGGTACGGTTCCGGTACTCTGTCGTGCCGGGAAACTGGAACTTTCTCTGCGACGTCCCGGCTCCTGGAAACTGTATGCGTTGGGAGTGGACGGCTGTCGCCGAGACGAGATTCCCGTGCAGGCGACCGGGAATTGTCAGACGATCCGGATCGACACCGGAACGTTGTCGTCAGGTCCGACACCGTTCTTCGAACTGATTGCAGATCCGCAGTAATGGTTTCAACAGCAAAGGGGGCTGTCGCATATCTTATGAAATTTTGCGACAGCCCCCTCGTTCTTAAGCAGATCAGTATGATGTCTCAGAAGGCATTCCGGTAAATGTCGAGGATCTCCGCAACACTTGTATCACGCGGGTTTCCTCCCGTGCAGACATCGGCGAACGACATCTCCGCCAGCGCCGGCAGGTCCTCTTCTTTTACCGAGGGCAGTTCACGCATCTTCTGCGGGATCCCGACATCGACAGAGAGTTTGCGAACCGCGTCGACCGCCGCTTTGCGCGCCTCTTCGATGCTCATGGCATCGACGTTCGCGACTCCCATCGCCCGTGCGATTTCGCGATACTTCTCACCGGTGGCCGGCGCATTGTACTCCATGACGTAGGGAAGCAGCACCGCATTGGCAATGCCGTGCGGCGTATTGTAGAACCCGCCGAGAGAGTGCGCCATCGAGTGGACGATTCCGAGGCCGACATTCGAGAATCCCATACCGGCAATATATTGCCCGAGCGCCATGCCGTCGCGCCCTTCCGGAGTGTTGTTCACGGCGCCGCGCAGCGAGCGGGAGATGATTTCGATGGCCTTGAGGTGCATCATGTCCGTCAATTCCCAGGCGGCCTTGGTGATATATCCTTCGATCGCGTGGGTCAGCGCATCCATGCCGGTTGCTGCGGTCAGGCCCTTTGGCATCGAAGACATCATCTCCGGATCGATGACCGCGATCACCGGAATATCGTGCGGATCGACACAGACAAATTTGCGTTTTTTCTGCTCATCGGTGATGACATAGTTGATCGTCACTTCGGCGGCAGTTCCGGCCGTGGTCGGAATCGCGATAATCGGAACACACGGCTTGGACGTCGCGGCACAACCCTCGAGCGAAACCACATCGGCAAACTCCGGATTGTTGATGATGATACCGATCGCTTTTGAGGTGTCAGTCGGCGAACCGCCGCCAATCGCGATGAGGTAATCGGCGCCGGCGGATTTAAAAGCCGCGACACCCTTTTTTACGACATCAACGGAAGGATTTGCTTTCACCTCGCTGAAAATTTCATAGGCGAGGTTCGCCTTGTCAAGCAGAGAGGTGACTTTGTCTGCGACATGAAATTTTATGAGATCCTTGTCCGTCACGACAAGCGCCTTGCGGAATCCGCGCCCCTTAATTTCATCAACAATAGCGGAAATGGCTCCCGGGCCAAAATAGGAGGTTTGATTCAGAATCATACGATTTGGCATTTGATGGAACTCCTTATTTATCAGTTGGCAGGCTTGAATGATCGCATAATCTTGATTTCAAATAATATTTAATAAAAATAGCACAAGATTCCTGACTTTCAAGTCATCGATAAATTATTTGCAGAGAAAGCGGATGATGTTTACCGCAACTTGGATTCATATCGGTTGTACATTATGGAAAAGTCTACAGCTTCGAGCGGCTCCAGGCGATTCTGCGAGGTCTGTACATATCAGCCGGTTGTTCTCTTTTTTCTTTCGAGCATAAGAAATATCGTAGTACCCGATATTTTGTGCAAGCCAGTTTCTCTTTTTAGGTTAAAGTTTGATCACGATATTCAATCAGAAAACAAGCTCTTTTCAAATGCCTTCTCTCAAATTGTGCGCAATTTTCCGGATGTTATTTTCGATTCTACTCTCATTTGGCAGGAAACTTCAAATTTTAATAGTCGATTTACCTCTACCAAATAAGTTATTCCCTAATAATCAAACCAGATTCTGTTTCCAAAGACATCGCAGAAAAGGTGATTTTTACCCTTATATCGATTCTCACCTTTCCGGCAATAACAACAATATTATCAGCACTATCTTTCGATGCAAAGCTATGA
>NZ_DBEXAY010000267.1:0-4902 GCF_048170485.1 Victivallis sp.
TCCCCGCGTAACGCTTCCAAGGCTACACGGCTTTTGAATTTGGAATCATACGACTTTTTCATAAAACGCCCTCCTTTTCCAAGTTAATTTACGGGCATTTTACACCAAGTCAAGTTGTCCAGTTTTTGGGGCCAACCGCATTCCACGACAAAATGGGGCACTCGGCAGTACATGAATATTTGCAAACTTTACGAAGGTGGTATAAGGTAAAAAGGCGGGAGGCTCCGCCTTCGCAACCGACCTGCTCCTCCGGAGCTCGCAGGTCGGTCGGTCGCTTCGGCTGCGACAACTCACGTTTGTCATCTGTAATCGCTCAGAAACAAATGTGCGCAAAATATCGGACACTGCCTCATGAAGAACACGATTCAGATTCTGTCGATTTTTGGAGCGCTCGCACTGTTTACGCTGCCGGCTTCGGCGGGCAGCCCGCCGCATCACCGCAACGAGGGGGTGGGACTGGCGACGGACATCGTCCGGCTGGTCAAAACAATCATCAGCCCGCCGGCGGTGGTGGTGACTCCGCCGGTCGTGACGACTCCGGCGCCGGTGGTGGTGGCTCCGCCGCTCGTGGCCACACCAGCTCCGGTGGTAGTGGCTCCGCCGGTCTGGACGCCTCCGCCGCCGCACCATTTCCGCGGCCCGGAGCGGCGGCCGGCACCGCCGCGTCCGCCTCAGGGCGGACGACGCTGAATACAGCGCCCAAAGAGAGGGAAAGAGCTTCCTCTCTCTTTTCGTTTAATTCACGTAGAAATAATAGGGTTCAAACCCCGTCTCCTCACGGATATCCGCCAGGGACATGGTGGAAACGTGTCCATCGGTCCACCCCACATTGTTGCGACCGCCGTGGATTGCGATGGAGTTCGCGCCGGTTGCGGAATTGGAGTCCCACATGCCGACGGGAGTCCGAGTCGAATTTACCGTCTCCGTGAAAAGCATTTTCGCCCGGCGCAGCCGGGGGACGGTCAGGAAATTGATCTGTTCGCTGACCGTGACGCAGGCTTCCTCGCCGTAATAGTCGATCCAGACCTTCATTCTCGGGACTCCGTAACTGTTGCTGGCGAAAGAGGTCTCATTCAGGTTGGTCAGCGAAGGGCAGCGGGCCGTTTTCATGGCATCCCGGAACGTCGCCAGATTCTCCGGACCCGAAGCGCTCATCTGCGTCATGGTTCCATTGAAGAAATTCAGATAGAGAATTCCGGCGAGCGTGACGTTCTTATATTCCTTGAGGTTTCCCGCGCTGGTTTTGCCGACACACGCCAGCGACGAAGCCCGGGAGGGCCAGTACCCCTTGTACGAATCCGCATACATTCCGATATAATTCAGGCATTGTTTCTGGTTGGCCATGCACTGGGCGCTCATCGCTTTTTCCCGTGCCTTGTTCAACGCGGGCAGAAGCATGCTTGCCAGAATTGCGATGATCGCGATTACTATGAGCAATTCGATCAAGGTAAACAAAGGCGAGTTCGACCGGCCGGGCTCCGGGAATCCGGGCCGGAAAACGCGGCGGAAATTCATCTGGTTCGAAACTGCGGTCTGGTTCATTTCTCTACTCCTATGATAAAATTCCACTCCTATGATAAAATTCCACTCCCATGATAAAATTCCACTCCTTTTCCTGAATGAGTTTTGAAAGGCAATTTCATTCGTCATGCCGCCCCCGGGCAGGACAAGATCACGTTCCTTTGCGGTCCCCCCCGCGGGACCGCGTCAATCCCCCAACCAATCCTCCATCGCCATGCGGCGGAACCGGCTTTCGATGCACCTTCACCCTTTCACCGCGCCGATCAGCAGTCCACGCATCATGAATTTCTGCCCGAAGAGGAAGATCAGCAGCATCGGAATCACCATAATCACCGAACCTGCCATCAGCAAAGTCCATTCAACATGACCGCCCGTACTCATTTCGTTGAACTTGGACAGCGCGACCGGCATGGTGAAGAGTTTCGTCGAATGAGCGACGATCAAAGGCCACATCAGACTCCTCCAGCTGCCCATGTAGGTCAGAATCGCCAGCGTCAGAAGCGAGTTGCGCGACAACGGCAGAATCACATTCCAGTAGATGCCCCAGTGGCCGCACCCGTCGAGCATGGCGGCCTCCTCCAGATCGCGCGGCAGGCTCAGAAAGAACTGGCGCAACAGAAAAGTGCCGTACGCGCTGAACAGTCCCGGCGCGATAAGGGCAGCGTAGGAATTCACCCAGCCGAAGGACCGCAGAATCAGAAACAGCGGAATCATCGTCACGGTGGACGGAATCATCAACGTCATCAGGTAACCGAGAAAGATCTGATCCCGACCAAAAAAACGCATCCGTGCAAAGGCGTAGGCCGCCAGGCTGCTGGTAAACACCTTCCCTCCGGTCACGCTCAGCGTCACGAACAGGCTGTTCAGAAAGCTACGCAGGAGATTCCCTTCGACCAGCACCTTGCGGTAGTTGCTGAAGTCGAAGGTGAATCGGAACAGCTCCCGGAGATTGGAGACATCCGTCTCTGGCGGCTTCAAGGAGGTGAAAACCATCCAGAGCAACGGAAAAATCGTCGTGGCCCCGATCACCGTAAGCGCCAGGTAGATCGGCAGATTTTCGCATTTACGCCTCATTGTTCCTCCCGCCGAACCGCCAGTTGATCAGTGTAATAAGCAGCACAATCGCAAACAGCACCAGGGATATGGCAGCAGCATACCCCATGTTGAACCAGACGAAACCGTGATTGTAGATATAGTAACTCAGCGTCGTGGTCGATCCGGCCGGCCCGCCCTGCGTCAACACGAAGGCGCTCTCGAAACCACCCTGAAATCCGCCGATCACCGACATGATGAAAATGAAGAACGTCGTCGGCGCCAGCGAAGGAACCGTGATATGCCGGAACTGCTGAAACGCATTCGCGCCATCCACTCTGGCCGCCTCGTAATATTCCGGAGGAATGTTCTGAAGACCGGCGAGATAGAGCAGCATGTTGCCGCCGCCCATCGCTCCCCAGAGGCTGATCAACATCAGCGTCGGTTTCGCCCAGTAGTAGTCGGTAAGCCACGGCGGCCCGGGAATCCCGACCCAGCGGAGCAGCTGATTCAGGATCCCCAGTTCGGGAGCAAAAATCATTCCCCAAAGCAGATACATGCCGACGCCGCCGCAAATGGTCGGCAGATAGAAGATGGTCCGATAGAGAGAGAGAAACTTCAGGCGACGGTTCAGCATTATCGCGATCAGCAGGGAGATTAGCATGTTCAGCGGAATGCCGATCATCAGGAAGAGAGTGTTACCGAGAAAATGCCAGAACTCCGGATCGTTCGCCTTCCATTCGCCGCCCTCGCGATAGAAGCCGAGCAGATCGCGAAAATTTTCCAGCCCCACGAACACCGGCGGGTGGAAAATATCCCAGCGAAACAAGCTCAACGCAAACGCGAAAAAAAGCGGAACCAGCGTGAATACCAGAAACCCGGAGAGATTCGGGGTCAGGTAACACCAGGCGATCAGATTGCGACGCAGAGTCTTATTCATGGTCCGACACTCCCGCAGTTTTCTTATGTTCCAGGATTTTCGCACGACGGCGGTTGATTTCGGCAGCACATTGCCTCATCGCCTCTTCCGGAGTCATTGTGCCGAGCAGCACGTCGGCGGAAAAACGGTCAAACACGGCGGAGAGTTCCTGCAGATTGGGTACGCGCGGCATCGGCGTCAAAAGCCGGAGCACCTTGTGCATCACCTTGAAATTGCAGGGCTGATCGCCGCGGGAATCGATATATTCCGCCGCATACACCTTGTTTGCCGGAAAGCATCGCCGGGCCATCGCCATCTGAAACGCCCTGCCCTGAAAGAATCGGCACAAACGCCACGCCTCTTCCGGATGACGCGTCTCCCGGGAAATGCAGATCGCCTGGCTACTGGCCCATTGCGCCTGGCATTTCACCTTCGGCAGCAGGGTGACGCCCCAATCCATTCCGGCGAACACATCGTACATGCGATCCTGCCGCATTGTGGTGCATTGCAGCATCGCCACCTTCTCCTGCTTGAACATCCCCAGGATATCCGAACCGAGCTCACTCTTGTCCACCGCGTTCGGCACCAGACGTTCCTCGTTCATCAGTCTTAAATTGGTGCGGAAATAGTTCACCATTTCCGGCGTGTCACAGTCGGCGCGACCAGTTTCCGGATCGAACACCCGCGCCCCGAACACATCGTAACTGAGCCCCTGATTGATGGCAAACCGAACGGTCCTGCCCTCCGCATCCCGTTTCACCAGTTTCCGGGCGACAGACAGGAACTCGTCGAAGGTCCAGTCATCCTCCGGATCCCTCAGCCCCGCTTCCCGGAAAAGTTTGCGGTTGTAGATCACAAAGCTGGCGTCGATGCCGTACGGCAATCCGTAAAAACGCCCGTTTCTCCGGTACAGGGCGAGTATTTCCGCAGGGTAGAGAGAAAGATCCACCTCCTTCCGGATCCGGTCGGTTATATCGAGAAACACATCGCGGTCGGCAAATTCCGCAAAGGACTGCCCCATCCACATCAGGTCAGGAGGATCGCCGCCGGCGATCATCACGGTCACTTTCTGGTAGAATTTCCCGCTGGTTTCCAGCAGCTTCACACGGATATCCGGGTTGAGCTTCTCAAATTCCGCAACCGCATTCCGGTAAATCGGCGTCAACGTCACCCCGGAGGGGACAGCCAGCACCAGCTCCGTCCGGGCGTCGTTCTCCTCGCCGCCCTCTCCGACCGTCGAAATCAAACCGATGCCGAGAATGGCATAGGCCATGAAGGCGGCCGCCCACAACAGAGTGCTCCAGTGTTTTCGATTCCTCATGTCGGTCTCATCCCGTTGATTTTCGATCTGTTTTAATTTTACCCCAGATCGACGGAAATGTCAAGTGGAAAATATATGATTTTAGGATTTTTTTGATATTTTTGCTTTT
>NZ_DBEXAY010000268.1:0-4830 GCF_048170485.1 Victivallis sp.
TTTTTCACGAAAAAAAACAAAAAAACGGAATCTCCTGTCGAAGATTCCGTCCAGGCAAGGCCCTGCCGGTCAATTTCTCTGATAACTCAGGAATAGCTCTGCTGCGCGGGCGAGATCCCGCTCCGAATCTTCCGGGAAAAACTCCATGCCGACGTAGCCGTTGAACTTCCCCTCCGGAACCGCGGTGAAGAACGCCCGGTAGTCGATCGCCCCATCCGGTTCGGGGAACTTCCGCCCTTCAAGCGAAGCAACGTGGAAGTGCGCGATGTACGGCAGTTTCTTCTCCAGATCCTGCAGCGGATCGCAGCCGCCACGGACCATGTGGTAGATGTCGTAGAGCAGCCGGAAGTCCCCGCTGTTGAGCGTTTCCGCGAGTTCAAACCCGAATGTTTCGGTGTCCGCCTGATAGTCCTCGTGATCGAAGCGGTTCAGCATTTCAAACAGCAGTTTCACTCCGGAGCCCTTCATCCGTTCCAGCAGGGCGCTGTATCCTTCGAGGCAGTTTTCCAGCCCTTCCCGATCGCTGAGCTCGCCCCGGTTGCCGCTGAAGACGATGATGTACGGGATGCCGTTCTTCGAAGCGTCTTCGGTCATGCGGAGAATCTCATCGGAAAGTTTCTGCCGGTTTTCGCGGCGGTTCATGCCGTCGGTCATGCCGGGGCCGGAGAGGTTGACGATCTCCAGACCGGCGCGCTTCGCCGCCTGCCACCGCTCCGGAGCGACCATCTCCACCCCGGAGTAGCCCATCGCCTTCAACTTCCGGTAGTAGGTATCCGGATCGGCTCCCTCCGGAAAAAAACACCAGTCCGGCGCACTCAGTTTCATCGTCTTCATCGCTTACTCCTCCCAGTTGATCACCACGCCCATCACGGTATTGCGCTCTTCCATACAGGTGCGGTAGACCTCCGCCGGATTCCGGTACGAAAAGTGGTGCGACACCATGCCGTTCAAACGGATCCGCCCATCCAGACACATGCCGAAGAAGAGCGGCGCAATGATTCCGGAGTTCCACTCCGGCCGCTCCTGCGGATCATGCGCTCCGACAATGGTCAGGCCGCGGGTGATCACCTCACCCGAAAGCCTCTGCTCCTCCGGCGTGCCGGTGTCGGTCATCAGCACCAGTTTGCCGAACCGCCCGACCGCCTTGAGCGCATCCTGAAACACCCGCGCGCTTCCGGTCGCCTCCACCACGATATTGGGCAGCTCCCCGCCGCAGATTTCAGCGAGTTTCTCATAGCACTGCGCCACCGGTTCGGCAAGCGTCACGAAACTCCCGGCCCCCTCCAGATAGCGGAGACGATCGGCAACCGGGTCGATCACCACCACCTTCGCCGCCCCGGCGGCATAGGCCCAGCGGGCGGAGAACTGGCCGATCAACCCCGCACCGACCACCGCGACCCGGTCGCCGAGCTGGTAACGGGCGACACGCGCCCCCATCGCGGTGATCTTGGCGAAGGCGAACCAGAGCGCGTCTTCAAACGACAGCCCCTCCGGAATCCGGTAGCACTGATCTTCCGGAGCGATCGACGCACTGGCGTGCCCGTTGCGGGTGACCACCCGGTCGCCCACCTTGAACCGGCTGACGCCGGGCCCGACCGCGGTCACATACCCCGCCGCGGAGTAGCCGGGGAAAAACGGATATTTCACCCACTGATCCCAGTGGTTGCCCGCCGTGAAGGCGCGGCGGAAGACGATGCCTTCTGTTCCCGTGCTGACCATCGACGCCACGGTGCGGATTTTCACACTCTTCTCACCCGGCTCGCCGAGCTCAAAGGTCTGCAGTTCGACCGCCTCTTTGCCGGTGAAGGCAAACCGTTTCTCCGTACTCATTTTTCCATTCCTTTCCTTCTGTATAAATCCGGGGAAATCCTTTCTCTATTATATTGCATTTTTTATGAATATCGTATAAATTACCATAGAGATTTCTTCTGAAAACATGGATATTTTTCCTATGAGCACGTTTCAGCTGTACCGTTCTCCGGAAACGGCGGTTCCGGCAGGGAGGCTCCGGGTCTCTTCGCTGGGAATCCATGAGGCAATGCTGCCGGGGATGCTCCGCTACCATCAGCAGAGAGAACTTCTGCTGATGTTCTTCCACACGCCGGCCCGGGCGGGGCACGAGACGGACTGCCGGGGCGGCTTCATCCTCTGGCCGCATGGAACGCTCTGTTATTACGGGAATCCGGAGCGCTCCTGGGATCACTCCTGGTGCGTGCTCGAAGGGAGTGCGGCAAACCTCCTCCGGGAACTGCACGGACTGCCGGCGGGGCGCGCATTGAAAGCCGATGCCGAACCGGTGTTTCTCCGTTATTTCGAGGCGATTCTGCGCGAACTGAACTCCCGCCAGCAACAGGATGAATATGTGCTCGAACACCTGGTCGATCTGCTCTTTTACGAACTGAGCCGCCTGATCCGGAACCCGGAACTGCAGATTCCGAAGCGGCTGCAGAGAGCGGAGGAGTTCATGTGGACCAGAATCGCCGATCCGCTGACGCTGGAGGAGATCGCCCGGGAGGCCGCGCTGTCGGTGTCGCGCTTTTCCTCCCTCTTTCACCGCTACTACGGGGAACCGCCGATGCAGTACCTGAACCGCAAGCGGATGAATCTCGCCGCCCAGCAGCTGCTCTATCATGCGGGCAGCTGCAAGCAGATTGCGGAGATGACCGGATTCGCCGATCAATTCCATTTCTCGCGCCGCTTCCGCCAGTTCTGGGGCGTATCGCCCCGGGAGTTCCGGGCGGAGAAGATGCTGCGGCACCTCCACGGCGGCGGGGAGGTCGCCGGACATACAGATTTATGAGCGGGAGAAGTGCAGTCAGGCGTCCAGCTTCTCCAAAAGATCCAGCGCGGCCGGGACATCGCCCTGCGGCAGCTGTGCAATCACCTCGGGCGAACGGTCCCACCTGCGGGTTTTGAGCAGCCGGGCGACGGTCTTCTCGTCGAACCGGTACTTGATGACGCGCGCCGGAACCCCGACCGCGATGGCGTAGGGCGGAATGTCCTTCGTCACCACCGCCCCCGCGCCGATCACCGCGCCGTCGCCGATGGATACGCCATCCATGATCGCCACATTGAGCCCGATCCAGACATCGTTGCCGATGTGGACGGGGCGTTTGTTCTGAAATTCGACCCGGTTCTCCGGCGGGATGTTCAACCCGTCCTCCTCACCGGTGTAGGAGACCGGGTGGGTTGTCAGCGCATGCACCGGGTGCATGGTGGTTCCGATCGAGACATTTTTCGCGATGGAGCAGAATTTCCCGATCCGGGTGCGGGAGTCCACGATCGTGCTGCCCGGCACCACATAGGTATGCTCCCCGATAATCCCCGCCCGGAACAGTTTCCGGTTCAACCGGCTTCTACTGGAGAAACGATGCCGGAACATCTTGCGTTTCTTACTACTGTAAAAGAAGAGTATAACTGCACCAATTTTCACCCAGCGGGAATCAACAAAGCTCATTTGCAGACCACACGAATTAATATTCAGAACATTTCATTTTTCTTCCGGCAGCCATATCGCCCCGGAAATTGAAGACTCACAGCATCCATTAAAACGGAAATCAATGTTCGCCAGCACTCACAGCGTCAATGGCCCGTTTCAAAGCCTCCAGATATCCGCGCCCGAATCGCAGATCCGGTTCCATATAGTTGCCCTCTCCCCATTCGTTCCAGGATTTGATGAAAATCAAACGATGGTCAGGTTGCTTCTCCGCCACAGCGGCCAGCGCCTCACGAACATTGCGTTCGAAAAGTTGAGGTGACGATCCATGAATGATGCTGCCGCCGCGCCCGGAACGAGGGGAATGATCCCAATTCGGCAATACCGACGGAAAAATATTTTCCCTACGATCTTCTTCGGCAATAAAAAAACGTGAAATATCTTTATATTTAACAATTTTCGGATATGGTGAAAAATTCCACCACAGTCGTTTCAACGCATATTTGACCGGATTCCAACAACGTCGGTAATCATGCATGCGCAACGTGTTCACCCCATCTGCACCAGTCTGCAGAATCGCCTCAAGATCGCGTTTTGCATTCGGAGTCTGCCCAATGAAGTAGATCCCTTTCAATCCGTTTTCACGGGCCAGTTTCTGCCAGTGTTCCATAAATGCGGTGGGATCGGGCATCTCCAGCGGGCGATAGATCATGAAAAGCGGTTTCCCATCTACCTGAATGTATCGGGGATCCCGGAATGCAGGCAGGCAGGTTGCAAAATGCGCCTCTTCATCCTCCGGCCCCGGATAACGCTGCTCTTGAAGAATTTTTGCTTCAATCACGGCATCCTTATCCCACATTTTTTTCTTCCACGTCTGGTTGGCCCAGCAGAGGCAGAAGGGAAAATCCGGTTTGCCGGACGCCAGAACTTCCTGAAAGGGGCGCTCCAGTTCACGGACGCCGTTTCCAAACCAATAATGGTAGTAGCAGAAGCCCTCGATTCCATACTCCCGCGCCAATGCGGCCTGAGCCTCACGGACCTCCGGAAGGCGCAGATCATAATACCCCAGTTCAGAAGGAACATGTGGAAAATCGTGGCCCGGATAGCACTTTCTTGCCTTTCCCAGATTCGTCCATTCCGTAAACCCGGTTCCATACCAGCGATTGTTGCTGGCCGTCGGATAATATTGCGGCAGATAAAATGCGATAAAACGAAATTTATTCATGTGCGGCTGTTCCTTGCCATCAGAGAGTAACGACCTACAATCATTTCCATCTCCACGACAGATAAAAGCCGCAAGGCGGAGATATTAATGACAACCTGCATTCAATCGGAGAAAGCACCTGACATAACATGACAGCATAATGAAAAATATTCAAGTAATTTTCCAATAT